>NZ_JBNRIK010000004.1:26734-121143 GCF_053557975.1 Pseudomonas sp. XP2 | reverse complement strand
GCCCTTCATAGCGGTCATGGTGCCGCACCCAGTCCATGGTCCCGCTTTCGTTGCGCCCCAGTGGCGCAATGTCCAGGAAGTTGTACGTGTTGACCAGAATGTCCAACCCGCGGGCGTAGGTGGAGTAGGTGTGGTACACGCTGCCGTCCCGTTCGCGGTAAAACGCACTCAAGCCGGGCAGTTCGCTTTCACTGCCGTCATACGGCGCATAGTTGTACTGCCGTTCACCCTCGCTGCCGACACTGACGCCAAAGTCCTCGTTGAAACCACTGCCCTGTGACGAGTACCAGAGAAACTGCCAGCCCATGCGCCGACGGAACGCCTGAAACTCGGCATACGGCGCTCGCGATACCGCCACCAGCGACACATCGTGGTGAGCAAGGTGCAGGTTGGCACCGTCAAAATGGTCGGCCAGGAACGAGCAGCCGGGGCAGCCTTCGCTCCAGCCCTCGGCGAACATGAAGTGGTAAAGCAACAGCTGGCTGCGCCCCGCAAACAGGTCGGCCAGGCTCAGTTCGCCGTCCGGCCCCTGGAACTGATAGTCGTGCTCGACCCTGACCCAGGGCAGGGCGCGACGGGCTGCTGCCAAGGCGTCGCGGTGATGGGTAAAGGCTTTTTCGTGCAGCCACAGTTGCTGGCGGGCCGCCAGCCACTGGCTACGGGAAGCCACCGGATGCCTGCTTTGGCTTGTGCTCATGGTGCTGTCTCCACGCTGGGGGATTCACACACTAGACGAGCACGCTCTGTTCTATTCGACAGGCACCGGTGGCCATGCGATGAGCGGTACGTCGCTCAGCCCGAATGGGCGATATGCCCCTCGGCCAGTTCATCTTCTGCGTCATCTTCGCCGGGCAGCGCGGTGATCACGCTGAAGTCGCTGACTTCAACCTTGCCGCCGCCGTAGCCTAGCAAGTGAAAGGAAAACGCTTTGCGCTCGGTCGGGTTGTCAAAGCTGAACTCCATTTCCAGGGGTTCGTCGGCGGTGACCCTCAGTTCAGCAGGCAAGCCCAGCGGTACGTCCTGTTCCAGTTGCTTGGCCTTGAGCTGGATGTAGGCCACACGCTTGGGGTCCAGCGAGCGCACCTTGACCCGCACGCGGGTATAAGAGCCTCCCGGCATTTCCAGGTACTGGGCGCCGATCAGGTTATCGGCCCAGTCATCGTGAATGCGCTTGCGCAACTTGATCGGCGAAGGGCCGCCGAACTGGTAACGCAGGTTGAGCGGGGTTTGCAGCAGTGACTGGTCGAGCACCCCGGCCAGGGCGCCGATCTGCTGGCCCAGCAAGCTGTCACCCTGGCCCAGGTAGCGGGCCTGGTCGGCAATGAAACCCTCGCTGGCGTAACGCCGGCAGCGTTGCTGGAAGTCACACTCGGTGAAGACGCCCTGCCCGTCGTGGTAGCGCAGCATGCCGTTGGTGTAAGAAATCATCTCGCGGCCTGTGTCGTAGTCGCGGTACAGCGAACGGCCGCCAAGCGCCATGGGGATAGGCAGCGCAAAGTAGTCGAGCAGGGAAGTGGCCATATCGATATGGCCGTAGGTGCCGCGTTTGACAGGCGGCAACTGCGCCTGCTCTGGCGCCAGGGTGAGGTTGAAGCCCCAGGACGACGCCAGGCGCACGCCGTCGATGCCATGGGACTCGTCGGAGGTCACTACCACCAGGGTGTCTTTTAGCACGCCTTGGCGTTCGAGGTTGTCGAGGAAAGCCCCCAGCGCGTCGTCCAGGTAGGCAACCGCTGCCTGTTTTGGCGTGGCATAGCGCTCAAGGTACTCGGCTGGGGCGGAGTAAGGCTGGTGGGTACCCACCGTGAGCAGGGTCAGCATCCATGGCTTGTCCTGTTTCTGCAATTGGCCGACATAGTCCAGCGCCCCTTCGAAAAACGCCCGGTCATCCTTGCCCCACGGGAAGTCCAGATAGTTCTTGTTGCGGAACCACTCCAGGCCATGCACCGAGTCGAAACCGATATGCGGCATGATGCGGTCCTTGGCCATGAAGCGCAGGCCGGCACCTTGCAGGTAGTGGGTGGTGAAGCCAGCCTGGCGCAGTTGCGCTGGCAGGCAGGCCTGGTTGCGTTCGTTCTGGGTCAGCAGCTCTACGCCTTTGGGCGTGCCGTTGGCCAGCTTGTCGTAATCACCACACAGCATCGCGTACAGGCCGCGGATGGTCTGGTGGGTATGCAGCACGTAGTCCGGGGTGTTCATGCCGCGCTCGGCCCATTGGCTGAGCTTGGGCATCAGGTCTTCGTCGAAGCGGCTGCGCAGGGCCTGGCGGTTGGGCCGCAGGTAGGCGCCGGGGATACCTTCCACCGTGATGACCAGCAGGTTGCGAGCGCTGCCTGGCCCGGCCAGTAGCCGCTGCCCGTTCAGGTCGGATTGGGTCAGGCCACTGCTGGCCAGCGGTGTGAAGGTTTGCGTGTGGCCCATCCAGCCTTCGACCGTGCGCTCCAGGCTGCCGACACCGGCTGACATCAGTTGGTGAGTGAGGTTGTACTGCCGCCACTGGTCGGCGTCGGTGGGTGCCAACTGCTGGCTGCCCCAGTGAGCACCGAACAGCAGCACTGGAATGGCCCATGCCTTGCGGGGCAGCGGCATGCTGCGTTGGGTACGGCCGCGCCAGACGGTGACCAGCCAGCCCAGAAGGCCGGCAGTAAGGGTCAGGGGCAGCCAGGGGTGCGCCAGGCCGCCACCTGTCGAATTTTCCATGAATTGCGGGTCGACCAGGTAGGTCAGGTCGGCGCTGGTTGGCAGCCGGCCTACCGCGCTAACCAGTTCGGCCGAAGCCACCCACAGCGCTGCCCAGGCCAGCAGCACCGGCAGGGCCAGCCACCATGGCCGACGGTGCAGCAGCAATACCAGCAGGCTGCCGAGGGCGAGGTCGGACAGGTAGCCGAGCGGGTTGGACCAGCCCAGCATGGCGCGCGTACCCAGTGGGATCACCAGTACCAAGGCTGCCAACGCGGCAAGCCGGGTACGCGGGTGGTCTGACAGGTTCTTCACAAAAACTTCCCTTTTGCCATTAAATCGTCATGCATCTGTGCTGGATGATAACAGGCCGGGGAAGGGAAAGCGGTTTGCTACAAGGCTGGTAACCAAAAGCCGGGCCCGCTAGCGCGGGCCTGGCCGAGGGCAAGCCTCAGAAGTAGTAAGGGAATTTCAGGCTGAAGGAAAAGTCGGGGGCATCGTCGGTCAGACCAATGGACAGGTTGGGTACGATGGTCAGGTTGTTGGTGGCGGCGAAGGTCAGGCCGATGTTGAAGTTGGCGGCGTTGTAGTCACTGTTGGAGATCGACTGCCAGTCGCCACCGTCCGGCTTGATCTTGCTTTTGCGGGCAAACTGGTCAGACACCGAGAACGACATGCTCATCTTCTCGTTCAGGGCAAAAGCGATACCGCCGCCAATTTGCCAGGAGTCGCCCAGCTTCACGTCACCCGGCACCTTGCTGTTGACCTGCGGGCTGATGTCGCTGAACGAGTCCTGCATGTTGTAGGTGTACGAGAGGCTGCCGAACAGCACCGCCGGGTCGAAGGTCTTGACCAGCGAGATGCCTGGCGTGATCGACCACACGCCGTTGCCGGTCGGCAGGCTGTCCGGGACGGACAGGTTGCTGTTGCCGTCCACTTCGCGCAGCTTGATGCCATAGGGGTCCTTGCCGGTCGGCGCCTTGACCCTCAGGGTGGCAACGGCGTCAGGCCAGGTTTCGTCCTCGTCGAGGAACTTATAGGCCACGCCAACGTTGATGTCGCCGATTTCCGGGTCGCGCGTGACGGTTGCATCGGAGGTACTGGCCCCGGCGCCTCCCGCACCGCCGGAAGAGTAAGTTGATTCGCGGTACACCACGGGGACGTTTATGTCGAACTGCCAGCGCTGCGCCAGGTTGTAGCGCGCGGTCATGTCCAGGGTCCAGTTGTCGGCCTTGATCCGGTCAAGGTTGATGCTGCCGAGGAAGATCGAATCCAGCGCCAGGAAGCCATTGAGCGTCAGCGCACGGGTATCGTAATGGGTATAGGTAACACCCGTTTCGAAGCTGAACTTGCCTCCGCCAAAGAATCCGCTGGCTTCGTCATACAGGTTGGAAACGCTTTGCGCCGGTTCGGAATCGGCCGTCAGCGCCTGACCGTAGGAGCTGCCTGTGGCCCCCGGTGTGCCTGACGCGACGGTCTGCGCGCCTTTGACCCCTTCGGCGGGGGACTTGACCAGGCGCTTGGGCGGCGCCGCTGCCGGGGCCTCCTCGACCTGGCGCACCCGCTGTTCAAGTACCATCAGTGCCTGTTGCTGGGCCTCGTAGCGGCGTTTGAGCTCGATCAGTTCCTGTTTCAGCGCTTCCACTTGTGGATCGGCGGCTGCGTAGAGTGCGGTGGCGGGGGCCAGGGTAGTCAAACACACAAAAGCTCTGAGCGTTAAAGATCGGTACATGGAGTTGCCGTCCCTTCCAACTACTTTTGATGAGACTGAGCGTAGATCAGTATCCGAAAGTGCGAAGACCTTTGAGCTGGTCAAGGCTGCCATTGAGCGAAGCCGCTGTCGGCACGTTCTCGCGCATGACGACATTCAACGATGTCATGTTGTTGACCCGGTTGCCGTTGCCGAGCAAAGTCGAATTCTGCATCAGCCCCCCCTGGGCCAGGCGCTGCACGCTGCTGCCCTGGTTGTTGCTGGCATTGATGTTGAGCTGCACACCTACGCCGCTTGAAGACACGCTGAGCGAGCCGGCGCCGTTTTCCCCGAGCAGGGTCTGGCCGGCGGCCAGCACCTGGCCTTGCTGTTGCACGGCGGGGGCCTGGTTGGCCTTGGTAACGTTGATATCGACGTTGTTGTAGGCCGTGTTGTTGTCGCCGGCCGCACGTACCACCTGGGTCACACCCTCGGTAGTAGCAAGGCCATTGCCGCCGGTGACCACGCCAGTCCCGGCAGAGGGCGCACTGGTCGAGGCAGTACCTGTACCTTTTTCATCAATCATCGATACATAGAACTGGGGCTTGATGGTCGATTGCTGAACTTGAAGCGTGGAGGTCGCCCCGATCACATCGCCCTTGGCGTTTTGCCAGGTGCTGCTCATGACGATGCCGAAGCTGACGATCCGCCCCGGCATCACATAGCGGCCACGCAGGTTTGCCAACTCCTGGTCCTTCAGTTCAATGGGTTTCAACGCCTCGGCGTGGCTTGGCAAGCTGGCAGCCAGGCAGGCCATGGCCAGCCACAATGAAGTCTTCATGAAATGCTCCCTGGAGCATCATGCTCCTTGTCATTAGAACAGTCGTTAGAAGAAGTCGCTTTTGATGAAGCCGAAGTCCAGCAGCTCGTTGTCCTTCACCGGGGTGAAGGTGTCCACCCGGCCCTTGGCGGTCAGGGGCAGGGGCGGGTCGAGCAGGATGTTGTTCTTGTCGTAACCCTGACCGATCACGGCGAAGATGATGCCGTTCCAGCCCTTGAGGAAGTCTTCGACTTTGTAGCGTTTGTGGCCCAGTACCGGGTCACCGATGTAGACCCAGCCTTTGTCGACCTTCTGCATGACCACGAAGTGCTTGTAGCCACGCACATCCATCAGCACCACGACCGGGATGCGCACGCTGTGCAGGGTGTCGGGTGCCACGCGGTAACCGCGGGCACGCATGCCCAGGCTTTCGACGTAGCGTTTCATGTCGAGCATCGAGAAGCCTTGCGTGCGCACCAGGTTCTGGTCGGCGTGGGCCAGCATGCCTTCGATGATCTGATGTTCGTCCACATCCAGCCAGTAGGCCTGGCGCAGAATGGTGGCCAGCGCGGCGGCGCCGCAGCTGAAGTCGGTTTTTTGTTGCACCAGGTCGGCGAATTTGCGTTCGCGCACGCTCTGGAGAGGCTTGAACACCACGGCGCCGCCCGGCAGGACGGACAGCGGCATTTGTGCAGCTTCGCTCACGCTGGCCAGGCACAGCAAAAACGCCAAGGCGAAAATACGCATGATCGGGTGCCTTACGGTGTGTTGGAGAAAGGCCCCCCGGAGGGGGCCTCAAGCGCAGCGTTTAGAACGAGGTGTTGGAGATGGCCAGCGAGTTGCTCTGCTGGTTGCCCACACCGGCCGCCACGTTCACGCCCAGGTTGCCGCTGCCACCGTTCACCGAACCGCTAAGGGTTGCAGTATTGGTAACAGGGTTGGCCCAGCCGGTCGGGGTCAGCACTTGGAAGGACACGGTATTGCTCAAGTCGTAAGCACTGCTTTCGCTGTAGCTCTTCGAAACGTCGTTCGAGGATTGTTTCGATTTTTCGCCAGACTTCGAGAAGTCAGACGCCGAAGCATTCTCGTACGAAGAGTCGTGCGACTTGGTGTACGAAGAGTCCTTGGACTTGTCGTACGACGATTGATGCGACTTGTCGTAGTTGGAGTCGAATGCTTTCTCGAACGACGAGTCGTATGCACTTTCGTGCGACTTGTCGACCGATACGTCCAGCGACGCATTCAGCGAACCATCGAAGCTGCTGGAGCGGGTGCGCTCGCGACGGCCATCATCGGTGGTAAGGGTACGCGTAGCGTTGGCTGCTGCATCCAGCGAAGCGTTCAGGTTGGCGCTGCTCGACGAGCTGTTGCTACCGCTGGCAGAGCCGCTGGCACCCCAGCTGTTAGAGCCGCTTGCGGTCGAACTGTTGGACCCGCTGGCATTGCTGGATGCCGAGCCGCTGGAGTTCCAGCCACTGGAGCCGCTGGAGCTGGCGCTTTGCGAGCCGGCCACGCTGAAGCTCGACGACGAGCTGCGGTCGTCGGTCGAGTTGAACGTGCCATCGCGCGAGCTCGAACCGCTTGCCGAAGTGGTGATGGTAATCGTATCAACCCGGTAGGTGCGGTCTGCGCTGTTGTTCACAGTCAGGCCTGGGCCGTCCTGGTTGGCGGAAGCAGTGGCAGTGGCGTTACCCAGTGGGGCACCCGTGTTGGCGATGGCCATGGTGTTTTTCTGTTGGTTGAGGTCGCCACCGGCAATGTTGATGCCGATGTTGCCCTCAGCCCCGCTGGCCGAGCCGCTCATCACAGCCGAAGACTGGGTCGAATAGTTGTCGACCCGGTTGTTTCTGCTGGTTTGCTCAACGTCGGCAGTGGCATTGGCCATGCCGAACACGAAGCTGTTGTCCAGGCTCGACTCGGAGCCGGCATTGGCGATGGCAGCGGCGTTGTCTTGCTGGTTGCCGTTACCGGCGGCGACGTTGATACCAACGTTGCCGCTGGAGCCTGTGCCCGAGTCACTCATCTCGGCTTCGTTGATGGTGCCTTGATTGCTGATGCGATTGTTGGTGCTGCTTTGGGTATCCCAGGCATTGGCCGTTGCATACACAGGGATCTTGGTGGGTGGAGGCGTGTGCTGACCATTGTTATTGTGGCCGTTGTGGTGGTCGTTGCGCCGATCGTTTTGTCCAGCTTGTACAGCAACAGCCATGACCGCAGCAATTGCGAACACCAGAGGCTTGATTGCCATCGAGGGTTTCATGGTGATTCTCCGTACTTTATTAGGTTAAGTGTTGTTCTTAACTGATTGGGTCAATCCGCGACCCGGATGCTCAAGGTGTTGGCCATTCGGTTTCCCACCCCGGCACTCTGATTCAGCTGGATCACCCCACGGCTACCGGTGAATGCCTGGTCACTGGTGGTGACCTGGCGATGGCCGAGTGCGGTGTCAGCTGGATCGGAGTTGTTGAGCAGCGCCACGTTCTGCTGCATGAGGACGCTGTCGTCGATGCTTTGCGGTTGAGCGCTGAGGCTGATGCTCAGGGCATTGGCTTGCTGGGTATTGGCACCGGCGCTCTGGTTGACACCCAGTGCGCCACTGCCGTTGCTGAATGCGTTGCCTTGAATGGTTGAGCGGGCATCCATCGCAGGGTCAGCCGGCGTGTTGAGCCGTTGCCGGATCTGTGTGCTGGCGTTCGCTTGCGGCCCGACGGCGATGGCGCGGGCATTGACCTGTTGCTGCTTGTCACCCGCGGCCTGGTTGACAGAGAGGTTGCCCTGATAGCGGCTGCCGGAATCGTCGATGTCGGCGTTGTTGATGACGGGAACCAGGGACTGGGCGAGGGCTGGCGCGCTGCACAGGGTGGCCAGAATCAGCAGCATGTGCTTCATCTCACTTGCCCCCGCCTGTCAGGATCTGCAACGGAGCGAGCCCGCGCTGAACACTTGAGTTGACCATGTTCGCGATCCCGTTGCCCGATCCCCCGGTGCCGCGCCCACCCGACAGGTTGGGCAGTTGGTTCTGATTGCCGAGGTGGCCACCCAGGTTGTTGGTTTGCTGGGTGATCATGTTGCTGATGCCTGCGCCACTGCTGATGCTGGCGAAATCGCCATCACTCAGCTCGTTGGTCTGCTTGAGCACGTAGGCAGAAGGGTTGGCATTGACTGTAGTAGGGCTCGGGTCAGGGATCAGGGGCGGTATCGTCGCATTGCGCACCTGCACATCGCGCTTGATGATGATGATCCCGTTGTCCGCCTGGGCCGTCAGGCTCAGTGACCCGAATACACAACCCAGCAGTACCAGGTGATAGAGGCGTTTGTCACTCTTCCTCACGACGGCAACTCCTTCTTTGTGCGCTGGCCCTGTTCAGCGATGCGAACAACAGAGCAGAAGGTGTGCCGCTTTTGAGAAGCGTTTGCAGATCAATGGGTTAAAGCAAAGGGCTGAGAATCTGCGGCGTATTCTGTCTCAGGGTTGATACAGATAGCCCGGGGGATTGCTGGCCAAGCCAGCAGTGGCTTTGACTGGAAGGGTTTTTGCAGGGGTGTTTCACTGGCTTGACAGTGACCCCGATGCGGGGGCAGACCCCGCATTTTCGGGGGCTTTGCCCCACCGGTGTGTCTCAGACGCTTAACACTCGGTCGGGCATGCTGGCGTATCGCTATTAAGCAGTGTAGCAACCGCTTGCAGGGCCAGCAATTGGCGCTGTGGCCAATTGCCTTCAAGTATCTGGTGTGGCTGGTGGTGCCGCTTGAGCCAAGCCAGGCTGTCGTTGAAAAAGCGTTGGCGGTCGTTGAGATCGGGCTGGCTACGCTGGCCATCGGCAACCCAGTCCACGCCTTGTGGGCTCAGCAGCAGGTGCAGGTCGTAACGCCGGGCAAGCAGTGCCTGTTCCAGCCAGGGCGGGCAGTCATCGAACAAGGCGTGGCTCCAGAGCATGTTGCTGAGCAGGTGAGTGTCAAGGATCAGCAGTGGCGGGGCCTGCTCGCGGGCCCGGTCCTCCCAGGCCAGCTGGCCCCGGGCGATGGTGGGGATATCGGCGTAGCAGGTATCGCGGCACTCTTGGTCGATGAAGTGGCGCACGTACTCGGGCACCACCACGCCGCCGAAATGCGCCTGAATCACACCACTGAGCCAGCTCTTGCCACTGGATTCGGGGCCGCACAGTACCAGGACCTTCATGGGCTGCTCTGCGTTCATGCCTGTACCAACGCCGGATCCCGACGCCATTCCAGCCAGCCGCGCACGGCGATCAGGGTAAGCACGGCGAAGAAGCCCGCAGTGAAATACAGCTGCTGGTGCAGGTACTGGCCCACATAGACGATGTCCACCACCACCCACAGCGGCCAGCATTGCAGGCGCTTCTGGGCCATCCACAGTTGCGCTACCAGGCTGAAGCCGGTGAGGGCGGCGTCGAGCCAGGGCAGGGCGGCATCAGTCCAGTTGGCCATGGCTGCACCCAGGGCTGCGCTCAACAGCAGCCCGGCAGCCAGGCCACTGAGCAGTGCAGGGCGTTGCAGGCGGGAGACCTGGCGGGCATCTTCAGCATGGCCGGGGCGCTTCCATTGCCACCAACCGTACAGTTGCAGGATGGCGTAGGCCAGTTGCAGGAGCATGCCCGAATACAGCTTGACTTCGAAGAACAGCCAGCCATAGATCAGCACCATGACCAGCCCGATCGGCCAGCACCAGGCGTTCTGCTTGACGGTTAGCCAGACAGCGGTAACGCCGAGGACGGCGGCGATGAGTTCAAGGCCGGACATCGGCGATCCTTGGAGAGTCTATCGAGGGAAGGGCGCGATTGTAGCGGTTCGGCTGGGGAAGGTGTAGGGCGTCAGGTGGCCGGGGCCGCAAAGCGCCCCCGGCAATCTGAAGGTCAGACCCGGAACTGGCGCAGCAATTGTTCCAGTTCCTCGCTCAACTGCCCCAACGCCACTCCGGCATCACTGGACTGCCGCGCCGCATCGGCAGTCTGCTGGGACAAACCGGCGGTATCCAGCACGTTGCGGTTGATCTCCTCGACCACATGCGCCTGCTGCAAGGTGGCGCTGGCAATGGACGCATTCAAGGCGGTGAGGTTGTTCAGCGCCTGGTTGATGGCATCCAGGCTGGCGCCGGCCTCGCGGGCTTGCTCCACGGTCTGGCGCGAGGCTTCGCTGCTGGTGTCGATCGCCTTGACCGCCGCGTCCGACTGGCTTTGCAGGTGCGCGATCATGGTATGGATCTCGGCCGTCGACTGCGCGGTGCGCTGGGCCAGCAGGCGCACCTCGTCGGCGACCACGGCAAAGCCGCGGCCTTGCTCGCCGGCCCGCGCGGCCTCGATGGCCGCGTTCAGCGCCAGCAGGTTGGTTTGTTCGGCGATGGAACGGATGACATCCAGCACGCCGCCAATGCGCGTGCTGTGCCCGGCCAGGTCGCGGATTACCTGAACGGCCTGATCAATGGTCAGCGACAGTCGATCGATCTGTGCCAGGCTGCCGTGGATGGCCTGTTGGCCGTGCGTCACCTGCTGCTGGGCAGTGCGCATTTCGCCGGCGGCCTGTTCGGCGGTCTTGGCCACGTCTTGCACCGCGTAAGTCACCTCGTTCACGGCGGTGGCCACCTGGTCCATCTGTAGCGATTGCTGGGCACTGCGCTGTTGTGCGGCCCCCGCATTGTCACCGACGTGCCCGGCGGACTGGGCCAATGCATGGGCTGCACCCTGCAACTGGCCGACCACCCCTTGGAGCTTGCCGTTGAAACGGTTGAAGTGCTCACCCAAATGGGTGATTTCGTCACGGCCATGCGTATCCAGGCGACGGGTCAGGTCGCTCTCGCCGCTGGCGATGTTGCCCATGGCCTGCACGGCCTCCTGCAAGGGGCGGGCGATGCTGCGGGCAATCAGCAAGACCACCAGCGCCATCAGCAGGGCAATGCCCACGCCGACCAGCGAGGCGTCGCGCAGCTGGCGGGCGAACTCGGCCTGCACGTCATCGACGTATACGCCCGACCCGATGATCCAGCCCCACGGCTTGAACAGCTGTATATAGGAAGTCTTGGCCACCGGCTCGCTGGCGCCCGGCTTGGGCCAGCGGTAGTTCACCGGCCCGGCGCCCTGCTGGCGGGCCAGTGCGACCATCTCGTTGAACACGGCAAAACCGTCGGGGTCGCGAATGGCCGAAAGGTCCTGGCCGTCAAGCTTGGGGTTGGCCGGATGCATGATCATCTTTGGCCCCAGGTCGTTGATCCAGAAATAGTCGTCGTGGTCGTAGCGCAGCGCTCGCACCACTTGCAGCGCCTGTTGCTGGGCGGCTTCGCGGCTGAGTGCACCGGCCGCCTCCAGCCCCTGGTAATAGGCCAGCACACCGGCTGCTGTCTGCACCACGTGGCGGGTCTTCTCCGCCTTGGCCTGGTACAGGTCACCGTGGATCTGGCGCAGCATCAGCAGGCCCAGCACCACCAGCATGGCCACTGCCACTACAAGGATCAGCCACAAGCGACGGCTGATCGACATTGATCTCAAGGTCTTCATCCACGAGCTCCCGCATTGTTCTTTTTATAGAGGTGCATCCAAGCATGCTTTGCGGCAAGGCCCCACTCGACTAATGGCTAGGTGCTATCTTTGTCAGAGTCTGTAGCAGGTCGCGTAAAGCGATTGCAAAGGGTCTCTGTCAGGATTTCGGCCGCGCAAGATGAAACCTTTAGCAGCCGTGAACTTTTCTACTGGCGTTGCGACCAACAGTCGCTGTAAAACAGCCGGGCCGCGTGCGGCAACTTCAAGCAAATCAAGAACAAGGGGCGTGCAACAGGCAGCGCTCCATCCGGGGGAATGATGGATTTTTGGACTGCCTTTCAGGCAATCATCTTAGGCGTGGTAGAAGGGCTGACGGAGTTTCTGCCGATCTCCAGCACCGGGCACCAGATTATCGTCGCCGACTTGATAGGGTTTGGCGGTGAACGGGCCATGGCTTTCAACATCATCATTCAGCTGGCGGCGATCCTGGCAGTGGTGTGGGCGTTTCGCGGCAAGATTCTCGATGTGGTATCT
Organism: Pseudomonas sp. XP2; assembly: GCF_053557975.1. Lineage (NCBI taxonomy): Bacteria > Pseudomonadati > Pseudomonadota > Gammaproteobacteria > Pseudomonadales > Pseudomonadaceae > Pseudomonas > Pseudomonas sp. XP2. The sequence continues at coordinate 108,929 of NZ_JBNRIK010000004.1, read as the reverse complement.
GGTCTGACCAGCCAGCCCAAGGCACGGCGTTTCACCGGTAACCTGCTGTTGGCGTTCTTGCCGGCGGTGGTACTGGGCGTATTGTTCGCCGACCTGATTCATGAGTACCTGTTCAACCCGGTCACCGTGGCGACGGCACTGGTGGTAGGCGGCATCATCATGCTCTGGGCTGAGCGTCGCGAGCACCGCGTGCAGGTCGACCATGTAGACGACATGCGCTGGAGCGATGCGCTGAAGATCGGTTTCGTCCAGTGTCTGGCGATGATCCCGGGCACTTCGCGCTCCGGCTCGACCATTATCGGTGGCCTGCTGTTCGGCCTGTCGCGCAAGGCGGCGACCGAGTTCTCGTTCTTTCTGGCGATGCCGACGATGGTGGGTGCGGCGGTGTACTCGGGCTATAAGTACCGCGACCTGTTCCAGCCAAGTGACTTGCCGGTGTTTGCCATCGGGTTCGTGACTTCGTTCATTTTCGCCATGATCGCGGTGCGTGCGCTGCTCAAGTTCATTGCCAACCACAGCTATGCGGCATTTGCCTGGTACCGCATCGTTTTCGGGCTGTTGATTCTGGCGACCTGGCAGTTCGGCTGGGTTGACTGGTCTACAGCACATGGCTGAGGCGCTGCGCGGGCAAAGGGCTGACGGCGTGCGCAACGTGCGCTTGAAATTGCTGCTGTTGGGCTTGCTTTGCCTGTTGCCCGGCTTGGGAGCGGTACGCATGGGGTGGAGCCATCAGGCCTGGTGGCCGTTGGCGCTGTACCCGGCAATGAGCCTCATCAGCCTGTTGCTGTACTGGCAGGATAAACAGCAGGCGCGGACGCAGGCCTGGCGCACCCCAGAAAAGGTGCTGCACGCCAGCGAATTGCTGGGTGGGTGGCCGGGTGCGCTATTGGCCCAGCAGTTGTTCCGGCATAAAACCCGTAAGGTTTCGTACCAGTTGGTGTTCTGGGGGATTGTGCTGATGCATCAGGTGTTCTGGGCGCACTGGCTGTTTTTTGAGGGGCGTTATCTGCCTTTCAATTGATTTTTGCCTGTATCGGCCTCTTCGCCGGCTTGCCCGCGAAGAGGCCGATACAGGCTGACTAGATCAACAACCCTGCCTGCAACCGCTTGGGCAATCGCCGCACCACCAGTTGATGCGAACGCTGCAACACATCACACAGCTCATCACGCCCCATGGGGTAGGGCAGCGCCATGCTGATCCACCGCGCCCGCGCCAGATAAGGCGCAGGCCGCACCCCTGGGCGATCGCAGTAGCCCAGAAACAGCTCATCGGCCACTTTGAACGACAGCCCCGCACCCGCCAGGTCGAGCACCGCGAACATCTTGTTGCCCGCCACCGAGAACACCCGGATGCCGCCCCACTTGTAGTCTTCCCGTGCACCCGGAAGGCTCAGGCAAAACGCGGCCACCTGGGCTTCGCTCATCTTCCTTTCAGACATACCGCTCTCCACAGGCCTCGAATGATGCCGCCAGGTGATCAATCCACACCCGCACCGCAGGCAGTACGCCGCGCCGGTGCGGGTACACCGCCTGCAGGTAGCCGCCTGGCAGTGACCAGTCTGGCAGCAGGCGCACCAGTTCGCCGCGCTCAAGCTCTTCTTCGCAGAACATGCTGGGCAGCGCGGTGAACCCCAAGCCGGCCCGTACAGCGGCGTTACGTACTACGAAATCATCTATGGCCAAGCGCGGCTCCAAGGCAATTTCATGCTGTTTGCCATGCGGGCCGAGCAGGCGCAAGTGCACCAGCCGGTCTGCTTCGGCGGCGCCCAGTACCGGCAGTGACGCCAGCTCACCCGGTTCGCGGATGTGGTCGGCGAAACCGGGCGCGGCCACCAGTTGCATCTGCGCCTGACGCAGGCGACGAGTCACCAGGGCCGGGTCTTCGTCGCCCAGGTCGCGTACGCGCAGGGCGACGTCGATGCCTTCGGAAATCAGGTCGACGCGGCGGTTGAGCAGCACCATGTCCAGCTGCACCAGCGGGTACTGGGCAAGAAAGCGGCTGATCACATCTGGCAGAAAGGCATGCGCCAACGCCACCGGGCATGACACCCGCAAGCGCCCGCGCGGCTCGCTGCTCATGCTGGCCACGGCTTCATCGGCGGCTTCGGCCTCTAGCAGCATGGCCTGGCAGTGGTGCAGGTAGCGTTCGCCCACCGCAGTGAGCTTCAGCTGCCGTGTGGTGCGTTGCAGCAGGCGGGTGCCCAGGCGCTCTTCCAGCTCGGCAATCCGCCGCGACAGGCGCGATTTGGGGATGCCCAATTGACGCCCGGCGGCGGCAAAACCGCCGGCTTCGACCACGCGGGCAAAGTAGAAAAGGTGACCTGTTTTCCTAGAGAAACCATTGATCAAAACCGACATTTCCTTTATCGATCAACGGGCTAGAAAGGTTTTGCTTTTGACGAATGATCAAAATCAAGGCTTTGATCAGGCTCATTGATTGAAACTAGGATAGCCCACGAGGAGAGCCTGGTGGAGCTCTCCATATGCTGAAATCAACGTATTGGCTACGGACGCAACATCACCTTTTACAGGGGCCGGTCACCACAGCGATCGAACGCATGTGCCAGGTGATCCAACCAAGCCCTGACAGCCGGCAACACTCCACGCCTGTGCGGGTAGACCGCCTGGAGCCACGCAGGGGCGCAATGCCAATCAGGGAGCATGCGAACAAGCTCTCCGCTGGCTAGCTCGCTCTCACAGTGCATTAACGGCAAAACCGTGAAGCCCAGGCCACCCAGCGCTGCTTCCTTACGCATGATGAAGTCTTCGACACCCAAACGGGCAGGCATGGCTATCTCGAAACGCTCGCCGGCCTGATTGAACAAGCGCATTCTGGCCAGGCGATCAGAGTCTAGAGCCCCCAGGAAGGGCAGAGCCATGAGTTCTTTGAGGTGAGAAACAGGGTGGGCGGCCAGGAAGTCTGGAGAAGCCACAACCTCCGTACGAGCCTCACGCAAGCGCTTGGTGACGAGATTTGGCTCCTCATCTTCGGCTTCGCGAACGCGCAGGGCGACATCAATACCTTCATTGATCAAATCGACTCGGCGATTGACCAACAGCAGATCGAGCTGTACTTGTGGGTACCGGGTGAGGAAATCACGAACCAGTGGATTTAAGAATTGATTTGCCAAACCGACCGGGCTGCTCACCCGTAGCGGGCCCCGTGGCTCACTGGTTGCGCTGGCAACCACCTCATCGGCTTGCTCTGCTTCCAAGAGCATTGCCTGGCAGTGGCGCAGGTACCGTTCACCTAAAGCAGTGAGCTGCAATTTACGTGTTGTGCGTTGAAGGAGGCGAGCGTTGAGCCGCTCCTCTAATTCCGCAATACGGCGGGATAACCTTGACTTTGGAATGCCCAGTAGGCGGCCTGCCGCAGCGAAACCACCGGCCTCCACGACCTTCGCGAAATAGAAGAGGTCATTCAAATTTCGGGGTTCACCAATAGCCACTTTCGGACGACCTTAGGACATAGGGAGCGAGGCATGCAGGGCATGCATTATGCCTGAGTCGTCCTAGGCCTGTACCCGTTCACAATCAAGGTATGAAGGTCAGCTACGCCGCTGGGCTGTGAGTCATGACGCTTGTACGCTGAGCTTCACGACTTCTTCAGGCGATTGCTGACGGTTTGCCTTGAAATCCCCAGCCTCCTAGCCACCTCGGCCTGACTATGACCCTGATCGGTCAGCTCCTTGATTCGCACTCTCAGCTCCAATGACGCTGCCACCACCGGATGAGTTTTTTTTGGAAGCAAGGCCGGTATCTCGCTGCTGAGAAAGCCTGTGGACTCAAGGTCTTTTGCAAGGTGATCCAGAACCTGTTTGGGCGTTTGCCCGCGATGTGCAGCGTAAGCGAGCGTCAACAAGGTCAATGGATCCACCCCCAGCGCCTTCGCGATGTCTTGGCTAACGTCTAGCGTCACAGATCGAGCACCCGATTCGAGACGACTGATGTAGCTAGGGTCGACGGCCTCTGCCAAATCCTGCTGCGATGACTCGCGGCGGGTACGAAGCAATTGCAAGGCTGCGGCAAAGGCTGTGCGAAGCGACATGAGCGTTTCCGGCAAACGCAACGATATGCGGAATTTGCCTTGTCATATGCAAATGACTATAGTCATGGCAAGTGACATTGAGGCACTCTTCGCCAGCGGGCCCCTCTGCCAAGCGGGTTTTATCAATATACGTTTAAACCGAATTTCAGCTCCGGCGTGCAACGAATCGGGTCTCGACCCAGCGAGCGCATTCCAGCAGCCAGGCCAAAATCACCAGCCCATGAAAGTACTGATCTACTCCGACCTCCACATCGAGTTCAAGCCTTTTGACCCCCCTGATGTCGAGGCAGACCTAGTTGTGCTCGCTGGCGATATCAGCATTCAAAAAAGAGGCGTTTTGTGGGCAAACGAGACCTTCACGACTCCAGTCGTCTACTGCGTTGGGAACCATGAGCGTTACAAAGGTCATCTCGATCGAACCGTCGAAAAGATGAAAGCCGTTGCCGCTCCCCACGTGCACGTGATGGAGAACGAGTCGCTGATCCTGGGCAACGTGCGGTTCCTGGTTGCCACCGGCTGGACAGATTTCGGAAGCACTGGTGATTGGGTTGCCGCGTCAAAGACCTGTGCGCGGGAGATGAATGACTTTCGAATGATCAGAGCTGACTCGAACTACCGTCGACTGCGGCCTCACGATTTGATGGCTAAGAACGAGGCCACCAGGGCGTTTCTCGATCGCGAATTGAGCCATCAATTTAATGGCAAGACGTTTGTCATCACTCATCACTGTCCAATTCCAGAAGTCGCCGGGGATGAACAAGATGGGCATCTCAGCGCGGCTTATTTCAACAGGTGGCACGCTTTAGTGGAGCGGGCAGACTATTGGATGTTCGGCCACACCCATCATTCCGTCGACACTGTATTGAGTGGCTGCCGCTTGCTCTCAAATCAACGCGGATATCCCGGCGAAGATTGCGGGTTCGATCCAAAAAAGTTAATTGAAATTTTATGAGGGATGGAGAGCGTGAGTGCTTGTGAATTGATCGAACTTCCACCGAAGGTTGTACAGGCAGCCGGTGTTGGCTGGGGAGTTACGGTTGACGCCTATCTGCTAAACGCGGCGCGAGTGGGTGATCGCTTCACTGCGCTGGTCTATTGCGATCTGTCAGGTATCAGTAGCAATGGCATGACCGTCGTGACACCGGAGGTTCATGTGGTGGAGCAGAAGGGCGGTTTTACATTGGTACGAAGCCTGTCGGGAATGGATCACTACGTGATTGTGTCTGCGATGCCTGACAACGCAGGTGCTCCTGTATGACCTCTGTTTCCTAGGGCTTTGAACAATTGATTTTCTGAACGGTTGCGACTCTTCACTCTGTGAACCGCAGTCAACCTAACAACCTGATTTGAAAAAGCTGGCCTTGACCACCAGAGCATGGATCTGGCGAGTCCACGTGCCTGTTTTTCTGGCAAATATCCTCTGTCGAACAGGGGTATAAGTACACCTCTTACTAAGGAACGGTATGTCCGAGCTCAAGAAGATTGAACTAACAGTCAAGAACTATAATATTAAAAATTCTGCTGACATTGACACGCTCTATGACCAGGTTCGATGTGAAGACAGTGAAGGGAAGACCTTTCATTTTAAAGAAGTTTGCATGCTAGATTACTTGAAGAGGCACGGTGCAATTGTTACGGATAAGCCTAGGACTTGGTATTACAAGCATTTGAATAAGAAAAGCATCGTTCTAGTGGCGTTCCAAAAGTCGGATGGCAAGGTCGAGTATGACCTTGATCACCTGCGTCTGGTTGCCAGATCGAGTATTCTCAAAGGGATCGTCTTCGCCGTAGCGGCAATTCCAGCGGGAGTGATCATCGGGACGGCCACATTTGGCATCGGGCTTCTGTTTACACCTTTCTGTCTCTTCTATGCGTACAGAAGTCTCTTTAAAATCCCCCGCATGCTGCGCCGGGACACGTTGATAAATGAGCTCGCCACCCATGGAGTGATTGTGCGATAGCGGCGAGTTTGGACAGTGAGGCTTGCGTGCCGATAAGGAGAAAATAAATGACCGTAGCAGTGATTTTTGATCTATTTGGTACGCTCCTCGAAATCCGGAACCGCCAGAACCCCTATAGGCAACTGCTGCGTATCGGGGCGAAGCAGGGCCGCGCTGCATCCTCGAAAGACATGCGTGCTATCATGGCTTTCAATGGTGGGATCAGCGAAGCCGCTGAGGCATTTGGAATCTGTCTGTCCTCTGCTGAGCTGGCCAATCTGGAGTGCATGCTTGAGCTGGAGCTCGAATCCATCGCGCCCTTCGATGACGCCATGATCGCGATCGAGTTGCTGCGAGAGCATGGGGTAAAAATCGGAGCGTGTTCAAACCTTGCCGGGCCGTATTGCTCGAAAGCACGGAGCCTGCTCCCTGGCCTTGATGGGTACGCACTGAGTGCTGAGTTAGGCATGCTCAAACCTGACCCTGGTATGTACCGCAGCATCTGCAACATGCTCGGCGTTCTGCCGGAGCAGGTGGAATCTATGCAGGTGCTGATGATCGGGGATTCAAGGCGGTGTGACGAGCACGGGCCGCGTGCCTTTGGGATCCCGGGTTATCACCTGGATCGTAACGGAGCGGGGCCCTACAGGGATTTGATCTCGTTTGTTCAGACCGTCACCGCTGATGAGCATCGAGGATTGCACAAATAAGACACTTGAGATTTTGGTGAACAATTTGTCCTATCTGATACTAAAGTCTCATTTATGATGACTCACCCATTAAAACCTCATGATGCCCTGATGTACCTCTTATGCTACTCTGCCTCAAATAGCTTCAATAGAAAATCTACAGTCATCATTTGCCCCGTCCCACCGCCGGCGGTGACGAACATCCCTACTAGGGCGTATGAAGGCTCGTTGTTTTTTTTAAAGTGGATGAAAACAGGCGATCCGCTTAGTCCGTTGGTAGTCCCTGACCATGTGACATTATTAAGCTTTACTCTGTCATCATATGCACCTGGCCCTACCTCGCCTTTAAAGCCTACAGGCGTTGCTCGCATCACGGCTAATTCATTGTCGTTATCTGAGTATTCTGCTACTGTAAATTCATCATCAAGTGGAAAGCCAGCGCCTGTAAGTTTTATTCCGGCACCACTTTCAAAACATGCTTTGGCCTGAACGCTATTCAGAAATTTGCGAAACCACTCACCACTTGGAGGAAGCTTTACTGCTCGCTTCATCAATAGCTCTCTCTTTTCAGGTGATATCCAGTTGGCTACCCTAAATGCTACCGCATCCAAATATACCCCTGGCAAATCTTCAGAGTTATGAATAACTGAGTAGGCGCAATCAAAAGGTACAGTGCTGCGATCTAAATCTGTTGAGGAGGAAAACGGAATTCTCAAGAATTTAGCCAGATTGGAAATGTCTACGGAATTATCTTTGGTCAGGCAGTGGCGTGCAGTCAAATAAAATAATGAATTATTTTTTACGCAGAAAAATCCTGTGCCCTGAAAGCCCGGATACTGCTCCAGCCCTTCACTCACCAGTATATTTGGTGAAATTGATTCCGCTGGAAATGCTGGATGTACAAAGGAAATATCAAAATCCACAGATCACCTTTAATAATTGCAAGGATTTAGAATCCATAAGTCACAAAGCTGGCAGCCTACAAATTAATCGCTAGTGGTTTGCTTCAAAAATACAATGCTCTCTTTTGGCTGTGCTTCTAAAATTTGTGGGAGCATGGGGCTCGATACTAACAAAGCCCCGTACAAATCCTGAAGAGCGCCAGCGTTAATTGGTAGTGTGACTGCTCTTCCTTTCCGCAGTAGAGGTAATCATGCTTCTGCAGTTTCAGTCCAACGCTGATAGCTGCGCTCGGCATGCTCCGGATTTTCGAGCTTCGGCTTCGTACGCAAGGCGAATGCTTTCTCGGCCAAGACCTCTAGCCGCTCAGCTGCTTTGGGCAGCCAGCCATTCTTGATTGCCCAGAGTTTGATGTTCTGCGCAGGCTCCTAGTGATCACGTGCGCGCAGGATCCGCAGAATGCGTTTGGCCTGATCCTCGTCAGAGGGATGCAGGGTGTTGTGGGCCCGGTTGACCATGGCGGTGAGCGACTTCATGGCCTGCTCAACAATTGGGTCGGCGATCAGCTTGGTAGGTTTGGCAGTTTTTCCCGCTTTTGCCGGCTTACCCAGCATCTTGGGTGACCAGGTTTTTGTCCAGTTGTCGACTGCATCTGGTGTCCATGGGACAGCCACAATTGCTGCCAGGTTTTGCAGTGCATCGACCTTGTCCATCATATTCTGGTTGGCAAACACGGCAATCAAGACGGCTGGCTTGGTGACCCATTGCAAGGTTTTCATGGTTTCGCAGCGCATCTGTGCGCCGCAAGGAAGCTTCACGGGCTTTCCTTTGACCAGCGCGTCATACACGCCCGCACCCAGTACCTTAGGGAGGTCACCGGTGACGAGAGATGGTTTGGCCGGCACCAGGAAGATGGCGTCGAGAGCGCCCGATGTCTCGCAGAGATGATTCGCAACGCTGACCCCTGTCAGGATGTGCTCGAAGCTTAGGCTGGTGTCGGGCAGAAGTACCCTTTGTACGACAGGCATGCGTTCGTCCTTGTAAGAAGCGGTGTACGAGAATGTGAACCCGTTCAGGTTTTTCGAAGCTTCACCCGCTTCGCTCAAGAGATCAAGCGATGGGCTGCCCGCCCTTTGTTTGTGCGTGCAGAGGCGGGTGCAACACCGATGGCGAGACGCCGCGAGGATGGTTATGATCTGCCGATCCCAATGCCAAGGACTCTGCAATGTTGCTCGGGTTGAACCAGCTGAAAAAGACCAAGGACGAATTCCTCACAGAGCTGGCGGATCTGGCGAAGGCGCCCACCACGCTCATCTTCATTGACACCAATATTCTGTCCTACCTGTTCAAGCTTCATGCGGCAGCTCGGCAGGAGTTCTTTGATTGGGCCGCCGTGGCGATTAGTGAAAACCGCTTCTACCTCCCTGCGTGGTGCGCAGGCGAGTACCTGGCGCGCGTCAGAGAAAACCAGCTGAGCTCCTATACCCCTAAGGGTAAGGGTGATCAGCAGGCTAAGGCCCTAGAGGCGATGCTCGATACTGCGTCGCTTTTTGTCGATGATGCGGTGTTACGATCCACGTCCTTCACAGGCTCCCGTGCTGAGTATCTGGCAGGATTTCGAGCGGCTATCAACGAGCTCAGTACGTTCACTCAAGCCTTCAAGCACCAATTTGATCCCGACAAAATCCATGCTGAGATTGAAACCTTTCTAGGCCCGGTTGTCTTGGACTCCCCGATTGCCCAGATCTGTGATCGCGCTGCGAAGGAAGGCCCTTCGCGGATTGAGCACCGCCTACCGCCCGGATTCAGGGACGAGGCGAAGCCGGAAAATCGCTTGGGCGACTTGATTATCTGGTTGGAAATTCTTGGCTACAGCAAAACTCGAAGGGAAGACTTCACCCACGTTCTGTTTTTGACGAATGACGAGAAGTCCGACTGGGTGTATGCGCCGGCCAAGCGTCTTGACGAAGGGCGAAAAGGGAGGCGACCGGTTCCCAACACAGCGCCAGTCCTGAAGATCATTGACCCCCGACTGGTATCGGAGTTTAAGCAGGAGGTAGGTCGGGAACATGTTGAGATTTGTACCCTCTCGACACTGGTTCAAGGCCTGTCAAAAACTGATCCAACTGTAGTTGGACAGCTCGCTGCCGCGATCCAGATCGAGTTGGTCGCGAGTGACGGTCTTGCGGCAGAGGTCACCATAGCCGGTTCGGAAGAGCCAATTGCCGAAGCTGTCGAAGAGCAGGCCGCTGTCGCAGAGCCGGAGGCACCAGAGGTGGCTGCTGAAGCACCTGCGCAGGCTGAGCCGGAACAACCTCGTGCTCCTGTTCAGGCAGCGCCTGAGGCCAATGAAGTTCTCGCTAACGCATTAAGCCTTGCCATTCAAATGACTGGTTTGCGCGATGCTGAGTATCAGTCGGATGGGCCTGATGAGCTCAGCGAGATCATCAGCTCGCTTCGATCGCACAACTGGTACATTCAGAACCCCGCCATCACTAAGCTTGCATCGATATCAGAGAAAGAATTTCCGGCGACCTCGTGGTTTGTCCTAGGGCGCAACATTTACCAAGCGGCTTGTGGAAACGCACAGAAGGCCATGGATTTCATTGCCAACCTTGATAACAGCTTGAGGCGTTTTCCAGAGCCGGTTTCGAAGTACATTCTTGCAGGCATTCTTTACGAAATTTACTTCGATAGTCAGGGCGCGCTGCGGCAAACGGCTAAGGCCGGATCCATTGTGAAGCCGTTATCACTTGTTGCAAAAGAAGGATATGAGGATGTTCGTGCCTTCATTCGCTTGAAGCTGGACGAGGCGAATGCAAATCTCTTCTTCTATCCTGGCGATGACCAAAAGCGCATGATCATTGTGCAATCGGAACCTGAGGAGGGGGCAGGGGACGAGTCCGATAAGAAGCGGGTTTTGACTTCGGTCACACTGCAAGGGCGTGAGATCTTGGTGGACGTTGTACCTGAGAACCATGACTGGTATAGCCGCTATCGAGCGGCTTATCGAACTAAAGACCTCTTGGACGACATTTCCACCAGTCTTACAACGCCGCTTTGGGCGCTAGAGATGACGGTCGAACCACTGGTCAGTGTTAACGCCCGATTTGCTGTACCTGCGGGCCGTGTGCTGTATCCAACCGCTGTTCTAACGCCTGTTGAGGAATAATCGGCTCAGCATAGAGCCTAGGCAGGCTAGCGCCCCCATCCGCTATCCTGCATACCCATAGTCGACTTTGGCATTAGAGCCTAGGGGCATATAGCAGTATGGTGTAGGAGCGCACTGCGCGAAGGATGCCTTGCATCAACGCTGGGGGACGAGTCCTAGTCTCGGATAGACACTGTCAGAACGGCAATGTAATGTCTTTGCGACGATGGCGTTGGGCCATTACTTGGCGGTGCCTAGAGGGACTTAGAGTGCGCGTTAAATCGATTAAGCTGACCAATTTCAAGAAATTCAAAGATGATCATCTTGAATTCAACGATGACGTGAATATCTTTGTCGGCGATAACAATGCTGGTAAGAGTACGATTCTAGAGGCGTTGGAAATCGTTCTTAACTACAGTTACCGTGGCCGTGCCTTCGGCACCGAGTTCACACCAGACATTTTTAATACGGACTCTGTCCAGCAGTTCTTGGCTTCCGACAAATCGGCCAAGCACCTGCCTAGTTTGGTCATCGAGGCGTTCATCGAGGGCGTGCCTGACTATCGTGGCGCGAACAACTTCTTGAAGGTGGATGCTCAGGGCGTCACGGTGCAGGCTTGCTTCGATGCCTCCCTTGAGGATGCTTATGCCGAACACCTGAAGACGAAGCCGAACTTCACGAGCATTCCGGTCGAGTTCTACAAGCTGGAGTGGCTGGATTTCGGGTGGAACCCCATCAAAGCGGTGGCCAAGAAATTCAGGGCGTTGTACATCGATCCAACCCGCATCCATCCCACTCTGGGGAAAAACCAATACATCTCGACCATCCTAAACACCGCGCTGGACAAGGAAGAGCTAATCAAGCTGACCCTTAATTACCGCGAGAACCAGCAGGTGTTCAACGAATCGGGTGAGGTCAAAGCGGTCAATGCGGGTCTAGATGCAGAGCACCTGATCACTGACAAGAAGCTCTCCATTGCAGCGAGCACCTTGCCAGCTGGGTCTATCCAGACCGGGCTGCAGCTTGAGGTGGATGATGTGCCATTCCAGTTTATCGGGAAAGGTGAGCAGAGCAATGTGCAGATCAAACTCGCCATTCAGAACAAGTCGAAGGACATCGACCTCGTGATGATGGAGGAGCCGGAAAACCATCTCTCGCACACCAACCTCAACAAGCTGGTGCATTACATCGAGACGCAGCGTGGCACCAAACAGCTGTTCCTGACGACTCACAGCTCATACGTGCTCAACAAGCTGAGCATCGACAAGATCTGCCTTGTGCAATCGGGCTACCAGCGTCTTCACAAGCTGGATCCCGATGTTGTCAAAACCCTCAAGCGGTTGCCAGGCTATGACACGTTGCGCGTGGCCTTGTCGCGTAAGGTCATCCTGGTTGAGGGGCCCTCCGACGAGTTGGTGCTCAAGAAGATTTATTACCGCAAGCATGATCGCCTGCCAGAACAGGACGGCATCGACATCATTGTGGTACGCGGGGTCGGATTCGATACCTTCATATCTGTAGGCAAGGAGATTGGCACCCGGATTAACGTGCTCAGGGATAACGATGGTGATTGCCAGGGCAACGTCGTGAAGGCCCGTGAAGTCTACAGGCCCTACCCAAATATCAAGCTCGTCTCCTCAGGCAAAGATGAGGAATTCTCGCTTGAGCCCGCGATGATCCATGCCAACTCGACTGACTTGAAAACGCTGAATGCCTTCGCTAAGGCGGTGCTCTCGAAGCAAACCTATAACCTCTGCATGGAGGTGGACGGCCTAGATAAGCGGCGGGAATTTCTGATCGACTGGTTCCGAAGTGTGAAGGGTAATGGCAAGGGTGCGCGCAAGGTCGATTCGGCAATCAAGCTGTTTGATGGGAGCCTAGACTTCAAGTATCCGGCATTTCTGGATGAGGTGTTCGACTTTGGCTAATGAATTCTGGATCGCCGGAGCCGGGTCGGGCAAAACCCACAAAATCATTGAAGACGCTATCGAAGTGATCAAGGCGGGTGGGCGCGTCTTGGTCGTCACTTACACGACGAGCAACCAAGCGGAGCTGCGTTCTCGCTTCGTGGCGGTGTATGGCAGTAGCAGTGATGACTTTGTCGTCAAAGGCCTGTTCACGTTCTACTTGGAAGATCTGGTGAGGCCTTATCAAAACGTTGTGTTCTCTGAGCGTATCGCTACCACAATGTTCACGGAGCAGAACCCTCACCTGAGGCCGGGTACGAAGAATTGGTATCCGAATAGAGGAGAGAAGATCGGTAGCGACCTCAACCCGCTTCATTACCTGACCTCTTGTAAGACGAAAGCCTACACAGGCCTACTCGCGAAACTAGCGTCGAGAATTGCGACTGCGTCGAAGAACTCCCCGGCCAAGCGGTTGAAGGACATCTATCAGCGAGTCTTTTTTGACGAGGTTCAGGACTTGGTGGGGTGGGATTACGACGTCATCAAAGCGCTGAGTAAGGTGATGCCGGATTCAATTTGCTGCGTTGGCGATTTCCGTCAAACGATTTACACGACCACGTTCGGCCAAAAAGCGCCTCAGACGCCGCTGGAGAAGATCAAGTATTTCCAGAGTTTGAAGTTCGAACCACGTTCGTTGCCAAAGAATCGACGATGCATTCAGGAGATCTGCGACCTATCCGATACGATCCATCCTGGCCTCTATGAGAAGACGAAGTCAGAGGTAGAGAAAGTTCCTGATGAGGTCTCGCATCACTACGGTGCTTTTGTTATCAAGCCATCGCAGGTGAGCGATTATCTCGCTACGTTTAAGCCCCAAGTGTTGCGGTGGTCATCGTTGATGGGCAAGGGCTACCTGCCGCCGAATCTGTCCTGTCACACCTTTGGTTCAAGCAAAGGGCTTGGTTTCGACCGTGTACTGATTGTCTCACCGGAGAAACATCTCAAGTACCTGGGCGGTGATGATACGGCGTTCGACAAGGACAAAACGGAAGAGTCGAGAAACAAGCTGTACGTGGCGATCACCTGTGCACGCTATAGCTTGGCGTTTGTGGTTGATGATGCATTGATAGATAAGATGCAGATGCCTGTTTGGGATGGAATTCCACCAGTCGGTTGCGGGGCGGCTGTCTAAATAGGCTGTTGCTGAAAAGTCATTGGTACAGCCTCTACGGGTTAGACGTTAACCTGGTGCTCTGAAACTCTGATCATGGTGAAGGAAATCGTATGGAAATGATCTATTTGGGGCGGTACACGCTTGAATTTGATGCGACGACATTTAAAGTTCTGTGCCCCCTCAAGAAAGAGAAATTTTCTGGCCTGGCCACATCTGCATTACCAAAGCTCTACGTGATCAGTGCAGAGGGATATCAGTATCCTGTGTACGTGGGAATGACCAAACAGTCGATGGGAAACCGTCTACGTATGGGGTGGAAGGCTGACGGTAAAAATGGCTACCACGGTTACGCATGGCGTAGGCATTTTGCCACGGCAGCCATGGATATCTGGTGTCATACCGATTCCATTGAGGGCAATTGCATCGACGTCGAAACAGTAGAAGCCGAAATGGTTCATTTGATCCGCCAGGCCGGTCAGTGGCCGGCCTTCCAAACTGAGGTCCATTTTCACGAGTCCACGGCAGAGCACCGCAGGGTAGCCGGGGAGATTGGAGCTCGTTATGGCCTCGGCCCTGAGGTGAATCAGGAGAAATCTGAGTCGTCCGAGGCGATCCAGTCGGTCGAGACCGTTGAGACCCAGAGCAACCATCCAGAGCAGGAATTTCCCTACGATTGATAAATCCGGAAACGCTTTAGGTGGTTGGAGCGCTAGGACGTATTGCTACCACCAAGGGTGGGCTATCGGTGCTGGCGATTTCGCAAGTGGAGACTATGAAGGCAGGCGAGGGCAGCGCACCTCCTTCTAGCAATAATCAAACCGCTCACTAGCTGAAGTGTGGCGCGTGGGTGCCTCTTAGGTTGATCATTTGAAAGTCCAGAGGCAGCCCAAGTGCTGCCCCTGCTGTGCCGCGCGGCAAGAGTGCCTGTGCTGGCGATCAGTGGGAGACCCAAGATTCCACAGTTTCTGAGCCGTGCTTGGCTTTCCACTCTTTGAGGGTTTTATGATTGCCACCCTTGGTCTCGACGCGCTCGCCAGTGTGCGGATTTTTGTAGATTTTAACCTGCCGTGGTTTGCGGGAGGTCTTCTCTACACCGGGGGCAGCGCGACGCGAGGCCGATGGATCCAGCAGGTCAATGACATTGCGAAGGCTAAAGCCATACTCGGCGAGTAGCGCTCGCAATTTCTTTTCAAACTCAATTTCTTTCTTAAGACCTTCGTCATTTTTGAGGCTTTCAAGCTCGGCGAGCTGCTGAGCGAGTTGCTGTTCGAGTTTTCTAAATGTAAGCGTCCGGGGAACGCACCTAGATGGCTCTAGAAATCCTCTTCTTCATGGTGATGACTTTATAGGTCGATCCCACCTCTCCTCGCTCCGACATGGAGGTGACATGAAAGCCGCAGTGTTCATAACACCTGATGCCCCGTTCGTTCGATTCCCGGACGTTCAATGTTATGAACAGCAACGGGTGAACACGGGTCACCGCTTCGATTGTAAGGAGGATGGCTCTTCGACCTATGCCACGCCCCAGTAGCGCGGGCTCCCCCAGCAGGATACCCAACCGTGCTTCATCGGAGTGTTCGGTACGCTCCAGCCAGACCGCCCCCACATCCTGCCCATTACACACGATGACATTCCAAGCCAGGGCTGCGGTATGTGGTTTGAACCTCGCCATGTAGCCCGAGCTCTGTATGTTCTCGGCCCACCGCTCAAGCTGAGCATGATCACGAATACAGAACGGTCTTAGTGCGAGGTCGTAGGGGGTGAAAACGCAACATGGGTCGACAAATTCGCCTGTTACAGGATCAGATATTGGGCACATGGATTTGAGCGCTCAAGACGGCGACGGAATGAATTTTACGCAGGTGGGGGGGCACACGTTAGAACTTTGTGTACTGATGATAGATCGTAAGACGTCCAGCTAATACAGCTTTTGCGACTGGAAGGTGTTGAATATCGATTACACGGCACTCAGAAAAAAGATCACAGATTTCAATTGGAAAATTCGTCACTGTCCGGACATCCCACCTTGCGATGAGGTGCTAACGATTTACTGATCGTCGCGATCCGACGATTCATCGATATTGCTTACCAAAAAACCAGCTAAGTCTTCAGCAGCTTCCTCCGCCAGTAAGCCGACAACAACTGTAATGCCTGCATCTCGTAGCATTCTTATGCCCGCTCCCGAGTTTCTTGGATCGGGATCAAGCAACCCAACAAAAACTTTATCAACCCCGCTGTGTATCAGTGCCCGAGCGCATGACGGAGTTCGGCCATGAAAAGAGCATGGCTCAAGCGTGACAAATGCAGTCACCCCGGAGCAGTCATTCGCTAATCGGCTCAACGCCATCGCTTCCGCGTGATACAGCCCAGGTGCCTGTGTATGGCCTTGACTGATCACCACGTTGTCTTTTACCAGCACGCAACCTACTGGCGGGTTTGGAAGGCAGTCAGGTAAAGCTAAGCGCCCTTGGGCAAGAGCAAGCTGCATGAAACCGGCATCGGAGGTAAGACTAGGCATATTCGATTGGTACTCATTCTTGGTGGCCGAATCTTGGCACATTGAATTAGGTATCGCTGTAGCCCTGAAACTATCTACTTGCAGCGATACTACATAGGCACCCATTTATGCGGCAGCAGCTCCGAAATTGCACTTGCTCGTTGCCCCGGCAGACGCACGAGAACATCTTTCAAGTAGGCGTACGGATCATGCCCATTGAGTCGTGCAGACTGGATCAGACTCATGATCGCCGCCGCCCGTTTGCCGCTTCGCAGCGACCCCGCAAACAACCAGTTCGACCTCCCAAGCGCCCATGGCCGGATCAGGTTCTCGATTTGATTGTTGTCGATGGGCACAGCACCATCTTCCAGGTAGCGAGTCAGCGCTACCCAGCGTTTGAGGCTGTAATCCAGAGCTTTGGCCGTGGCCGAACCCTCGGGCACAAGTTCACGCTGAGCCAACATCCACTCATGCAGTTTTTCAGCGATGGGCACCGCCGTTTCTTGGCGTAATCCCCAACGGCCTTCGTCGCTCATTTCCTTGGCATGCCGCTCGACTTCGTACAGCCCGCCAATCGAGTGAAGCGCCTGCTCCGCCAACTGGCTTTTATTGGCGATATGTAAGTCGAAGAACTTGCGGCGTGCATGGGCCATGCAGCCGATTTCTGTGATGCCTTGTTCGAAGCTGGCCTTGTAGCCGGCGAAGTCGTCACAGACCAGCTTGCCGTTCCAGGTGCCCAGGAAGTTACGCGCATGTTCGCCGGCACGGCTGGGGCTGAAGTCGTAGACCACAGCTTTGAGTGCCGAAAACGGCGTAGCGCTGTAGGCCCAGACGTAAGCACGGTGGGTTTTCTTCTCGCCGGGCGCCAGCATTTGTACCGGCGTTTCATCGGCGTGAACCACGCGCTGGGCCAGCACCACTTCGCGCAGCGCATCGACCAGGGGCTGAAGCTGTACGCCGGTTTGACCCACCCATTGCGCCAACGTCGAGCGCGGGATGGCCAGGCCGGCACGGCCGAAGATCTTTTCCTGTCGATAGAGCGGCAGGTGGTCGGCGAATTTGGCCACCATCACGTGCGTCAACAGGCCGGCAGTGGGGATGCCCTTGTCGATCACCTGCGGCGGCACCGGGGCCTGGATCAGTGTTTCGCACTGCCGGCAGGCCCATTTCCCACGAACGTGCTGTTCGACGGTGAACACGCCCGGCGTGTAGTCCAGCTTCTCGCTGACATCTTCACCGATGCGCTGAAGCTGGCAGCCGCACGCGCACTGGGTGTTGTCCGGCTCGTGATGGATCACAGTGCGTGGGAACTGCGGTGGCAACGGCGCACGCTTGGGTTGTTGGCGTGGCTCCGCCTGCGCGGGTGCGGGATGAAGGGCTTTTAACTCCGCCTCAATGGCTTCGAGGTCGGTATTGAGTAGGTCATCGAGCAGGCTGCCCTGCGCCGGGCTGATCTGCTCGCTGCGCTTGGCAAACTTGTGCCGTTTAAGGATGGCGATCTCGTGAGTGAGCTGCTCGATAATCGTTTCGTCACGATGGATTTTTCGGCTCTGGGTGTCGACCTTGGACATCAACTGCGCAGCCAGTGTGCGCAGTTGTTCAGGGGTCATTTGGTCGAGATCGGGCAAGGAAGTCATGGGGGTGGATTTTACCAAAGCAGCCCGACTGCTTCAGCTAAAAGGCAGCATTTAAAGCAATGTGATTGCGCCGCCCGCACCGACTCGTTGCCAAGGTAATCCAAGTACCAGCGCCTGGAGTTGTTCGGGGTCGAGTTCGACCTCCGTTCCACGATGGAGGCCTGGCCAATGAAACTTACCTTGGTTCAAGCGCCGTGCCGCCAGCCAGATACCGACCCCGTCGTGCACCAGGACTTTCATCCGATTGGCCCGACGGTTGGCAAAGAGGTAAGCGCAGTGCGGCTTCGCCGCACCGAACGCCGCGACCACTTTAGCCAATGCAGTCTCAGTGCCGGCACGCATGTCCATGGGTTCGGTGGCGAGCCAGATGGCATCAACGCGAATCATCGGGCCAAGCCACTAATAAAGCGCGCACAACCATCTGGATCTGCGGCTGGCCATTTTACGGTGATGGATTTATCACCCAGAGGCAGCGAGATGGTCACCATCTCTTCTGATGCTCGCCTTGGTACCGTTTTTACCGGAACGAAAGCCGGCAAGGTTGCAGGCGATTGATCCCGGTAAGTCGGTAGCCACTTGCGGATCACGTTGGCGTTGATGCCGTGATGGATGGCTACGCTGGAAATCGTCGCTCCGGGTTGCAGGCATTCCTGGACGACTTGGGCTTTGAATGGTTTGGGGTAAGAGCTTCGTTGGCGCATGGATATCCTGGCGATAAGGGTGATCGCGTCCGCTTAAAAATACGCGGACACCATCGCCCTTAATACTGGGATTTTGAAGGTGTGTTCGCCGGCCGCTTACTTCTAAATTCCACGAGACGGGACATATAGCACCTCTAGTGATTGATCACTGAGTATACATCGACTGCTCTGCTGAGCCATGATCAGTGCGTCAACTGGAGTGCATGCCACTGCAACAGGTTGTGGGAATCGGAAAGGGCCGGATCACATGTCTAAAGTCTAGGGAACTGCTCGACGAGGAGCATGAGCTGTCTTTTCCGTACTGGGCAGGACGTATTGAGCTCTAGGAAACTCACAAGTGATCCGCTCCATGCGAAGCGTTATCCAGCGTATCCCAGAGGCTTCTCATCGTAGGGTTCTGGTTCAAGAGCGAGCAGTACGAGCGGATCTCCAGTTGAGTGCTCCATTCGATGCCGCCAGCTTGTACGAGCAACCCTCTTTCCAACTCATCGCTCACAGCGCTGTAATCGAACTGTTTCACCGACGGCAGCAGGCACAACCCTGGCGAAACGTCTGGCCATTGGCTTTCAGGAGATAGGAGGTGCATTGGCAGAAGTGGATCAGCATCGTGATCGACCATCTGGACGTTTACGCATTAACGTTCTGAGCGATGGCGCCAGGTTGCTATTCACCAAGCACCTCCCGGCTTACCTGGATGCTTATCCTGACGTGTCCGTTGAAATTGCGATTGATGACCGAATGGTGGACATCGTCGCTGCAGGATTCGATGCAGGTGTGCGGTACGGGGAAACCATTCCGGAAGACTTCATCGCGGTAGCGATCAGTGACCGTATCCGATGGGTTGCCGCCGCGTCACCACGGTACATCAATCAGAGCCCTCGGCTGGAAACCCCGGAAGACCTCCTCAATCACAAGTGCATCCAGATCCGAACAGGGCAGGGCACCATCTACCGGTGGGATTTTGAGAAAGAGGGTGATCACCGGGTGATCGATGTGCCAGGCCAGTTGTGTGTCAATGAAACCGAATTTGGGATACAGATGGCACTGGCCGATCGAGGCATCACCTATTGCCCCGAGGAGCGCATCCGAGCGTATCTCGATACCGGGCGCTTGCAGGTAGTGCTTGCGGATTGGGCGCCGATAGAGCCGCCTTACTACCTGTATTACCCTGGGAGGCGTCAAATGCCGCCGGGCCTGCGTGAGCTCATCAACATGATGCGTGCCAGGATAGTTGCGCAGGCGTGAGCGGCTTGCCCTTAGGACATCAGGACGGTGTAGATATTCTCACTGGGTTCGACTGCGCCAGGTGTAGGCCCAATCGACGGCAATCATGCACTCGGTCGCTGTGCTACAGCGCTTGTCAATAGATGTCCTGCCAGCCGGAACTACTTCGTGTAGTCCCAGAATTTGTGGTTCATCGTGTTTTCAATCTCGCGGATGGATTTGATCAGTTCCTTCGCCTTTTCTTTGGAAATTGCGTTTTTGCTGGCCGCCAGTTGGATTTGCTTAATCTGAGCTTTTCTTTCTTCGAAGCGCTTCCGGTTTAGCTTGAGGCCTTCGGTCATGAGTCGAGTGGTCATGCCCATCAACTTGGGGTATTTCATACAGAATTCGATCGCAGGCTTGGCCTGTTCGGTGACATCTTCCCATTGGGGATGATTGTCAGCTAATTCATCAAATTTCCCCGGGCTCAACACGCGGTCGTTAGGAATGCCAATACCCGTGATGCCGGTGTGGAGAAAGACCTTCCGCGCTAGCTCCGAGCAATATGCAGCAGCTTTCATCGGCTTCTTAGACGGCAGGATTTTGTAGGGTTGTGCCAAGTAGAATGCACAGGCCTGATAGACTCTGTCCATGTGCTCTGAGCCCAGTTTCCTGCACCGGATTACACGCCAACCGGGCTTCACATCAGTCAACACCTCCGACACTAGCCTATTGGAAACTCCCAGGCTGGGCATCGCATCGACGCATACGAACTCTGCGTGCATTAGCGCGACATGGCTTGATCTCGCATGCTCATAGCCGAATTTTTGCCCCTTGGTAATGACTTTAGCTCCGAAGGTGTCTCCCGTGCTGAGAATCACATCACCAGGTTGCAGCAGATTGTGGACAAGGCTGAGCTCTTGGTTGAACGCGTTGTCTTGGCCTCTGACCATGGCACGATAGATTTCCAGTTGGTCAGCTGGCACTCCCTCATAGCGTGCACCGAAATCGATTTGGGCATCGGATTGTCCTTGGATTCGAGCGAGCAACTGCTCGCTTTTTTCCTCTGAAGACATAGCAGCAAAAATACGCGCTGCAGCAGCATGCCGAGCGTTCTGTCGCATCTGATCCAGATCCATGTGAGTCACCCATCCAGTCAAAAATTGAGCAACCAGCGTCCATTCGCCGGGTTTGGTAACCCCTGTTGTTCACTACAAGCCTTGGCCTGTGGTGGCCCGCCAACAGGGGGGGCGTAATGTACACGGCGCCACCGAACCTGCGCTAAGGACTTTTATGCGCCTACCTGAATAGTTCACAGCAGCGCGTTCTACGTATGGCGGGTATTGGATGCTCTAGCCGGGCTACATACACCCAAACACAGTCGCATCAGGCGCTTCAAAGCGTTGCATTTACAGAGGAAATACCATGAGCAGCGAACTGTTCGAAAAAGGCTTCAACAACCGTAAAGCTGTACTGGGCGCTGCCCACTTAGAGCGTTCCTGGTCAGCCGCCGACGATTTCAACAAACCGATGCAAGCGCTCGTCACCGAGTACTGCTGGGGCGCCATCTGGGGTGATGACACGCTCCCCTTCAAGACCCGCAGCCTCCTGAACATCGGGATGCTGACCGCCATGAGCCAACACCATGAGCTCAGTGTTCACGTCAAAGGTGCTCTGACCAATGGCGTAACGAAGGACGAAATTCGTGCCGTCCTGATGCAAGCGGGTATCTACGCTGGCGTGCCGCTGGCCTTGGCTGCCTTCCGCGTTGCTGGTGATGCAATCAAAGCTTGGGAAGAAGAGCACGGCGCTCGATAACACTTCCATAGGCTGGAGTCGATATCGTCGGCTCCAGGCTCTTAGCCTTTCTGTAGCCCCTCGAAGTATTCCCTTCCTGCAAAAGCCGCTTGCTCCCTCGGTTTCCTAGCCTCCAAGATGGCTAGCTGATATCGTCATGTCTCTTCAGCTACTTTCGGCAACTAGGTATAGACGTCTCATGCCACCACTGCTTGCTTTAGCAACGCAGATGTCTGGCTTTAGCGAACCTCAACAGATAGGACTCAAGGGAAAATTTCGCCAATGGAAAGTAACACCACTGAGAAAGAGTTGGATGTGGCAGCAGAGGGCGGTGTCGTAGGAGACTGCGCGCTGTGTGATGGCAAAAATGTTCTACTGAAAGAATCTCACAGCATTCCTAAATTTGCTTATGACTGGCTCAAACAGACGTCAAGTACAAATTTCATAAGGGACACAAGGGACGTCAATGTCCGACACCAGGATGGGCCAAAAAAACATCTTTTGTGCGGGGGCTGCGAAGGGAAGCTTTCCGCCTGGGAGAAAAAACTTGCCGAGGGTCTGTTCAAAAAAATTGCAAACTACCGAAAGCAAAATTCAGTAGTGGTAATTAGCGAAGAAATAAAACTGGCTGTATTGTCTGTTTTTTGGCGGGCTTTGCTCACTACCAAGGACGATGGGAACAATCGAACAGATGAAGATAAGGCAGTTGTAGACGCTTTCTTAGAAGCGTCCAAACAAGATATTTTGAACAATCGATGTGGTTCTACCATTTGTTTTGCTCCTTTCTACGGGGAGCCACCACTTTATGGGCTTCCCATAGCGCACACGTATGGGATAGAACGCTCTGTTGGATCTCAAGACATAAGATTCTTTGATCACCCCCATCGGTATTTTGCGGTTTTTAAGCTGCCTTTCATTTACTTCTATATTCTGAGTCCTGGCTGGGGCTTCGAAGAAACCAACAAGGCGACGAAGCTTGAGGTCGGCGATCTTGATGTGAGAAAAATTCAAGATATTCCGCAGGTCTTAAAGGACTACATAGAGTGGGAGTATGAGGGGTTTTTGAAATCAAAAGCCGCTATGGACGAGGTTAATCAGGAGCAAATACGTAGGGAAGTCCAAAAGAATTCCGGCAAAGTTACTGGGTCGGATAAATCGCTGCGCCGATCAGGTCAGTAACATGCGGATCTGGAGAGATAGCTGATCCTATTCAGGACTGCCCACATGGGCTTTCTGAGTAACAATTTCCTTTAGAAATAATATGCCTGGAAATCCACCACAAAAATCAATGGCGTTTCCAGGCCTATTTTGCTGGTCACCTGGTGGTGACTTTTCACGGCTCAGTCTTAGGGATCACTTCCACCAGTATTCGATTTGTACGCCGAAATTGGAGCCATGCCTATCTGTGCCGAAGGCACCAGTGTTCGACAAGGCCGATCCAGCTACCAGCTCGGACGCGGCGGCTTGAGCTTCTTTGTTCCACAGCGCGTAGGTGTAGTACAGACGGATTTCCGGACGAGCCCAGAAGTCTGGCCCGGCGGGTGACCAGGTCGGCGCGAAGGTGAATTTGTCGAGCTTGCGTGTTCCACCCGGGGCCGAGACCTGGTCATGGCGAACCCAGCCACCAGCTTGAACAGTGGCTTCCAGATGTGGGTGAGGTTGGCGTCTACGAGCGTGATTTGTGCCCGTCCTGTGCGCCCCAGCCGCCCCCTACGATAACAATGTGATGATTCATTTCCGCTGCCACTTAATGTTTGTGGTTAAGCATGCCCGTATGAGGAGCAGTGAGAAATTGAGCATTTAAAAAGGGAGGCTTCGCTAAATACGAAGCTAATTTCAGCAACGAGCCAAGACCGGGGCCTACCAAGGCCGTGAGCGCGCTGACGCTCGCATGACTTGGCTGTTTAGACCTAGCTTGAATCCATTGAAGAGGTGAGTGGTAACATCTAGCGCGAAGTCAATGGAGGACTGAAATGGCAGAGGTTGATGACAGGCTTTTTCAAGCCATGTGTGATCTGTGGAGCATACGCAGCTCTCAGAATGGAGTTTTTGCAGAACCTGAATTCAAGCGGCTTGAGCAGGTTTGCGCTGATCTGTACGAGGGAGGAGATCGTAATCTTGGGCGTACTTTCGCACTCAATCATGCATTGAGGTCTCTTGGCGCCCCGTGCTTACAGGCTCAAGGGGGCCAGGGAAACATTGGCGATGTAGTGGTATCTGCAAAGGCAATCGATAAAGCCTTCAGGCAGACGCACGCGGGCTACACGCACATCTGTCCGCTTGATTACGCAGAGGATTTGCCATCCCTCGAATTCGGCCCGATCAAGCTTGAGCGATTCAGTAAAGCGGATCTCGAAGCGCTTTTCGATCTGCCTAGGCTCGCCAGGCACTATCCAGAACGCTCGCTCGAAGCTGCTCGGCTGTCGCAATTTCACTGGCTTGTGGTCAAGGAAAACCGGCCTGTCGCGGAAAGCGCCGGGAGGCGCGCATTACCGGATTTTTTCGGGTTCATGGATAGGGACAATGGTGCTATCGACCCCCACGAAGGCCGCTTTCCCCAAGCGGTTGAGACAGCTTTGTTTTTCCTACTGCTAGCTCCCTGGGAACGATGGTCAACGATGAACGAGATAGATTGGCGTGGCTTCCGAGTGCCTTGGATTTACACCCGGAACGATGACTTGTTCGTCCCGCCGGCGCCGCCTCCTGACGCAGATTCCCTTGCATGGCAGCCGCATATCTACACAAATGAATACGGAGAGTGTGTTGAAACAGAGCGTCCTATCGAGTTCCCGCTGACAGCTTCTGCGGAGCGCGAGATGTCTCAGTTTTGTCAGGAGCGATGGAACAGGTTCCAAACCGCCCTCAGATCCGATCTGCTGAAACCACCGATCATGCATTTTTTGGTGAGGGCATTTCTATCCGACGGCATTGATGAGTTCATGGCTCATATGACGACGATTGAGGCTGCTCTGGGGCTTCATGCTGATCACGATCGTAGGGCCCGGAATCTTCACCACCCGGGATGGTGGGCCACCAGACGAGTGGGGGCACGAGTGGCATCGATCCTGGACGATGCTTCAGCTGCTGGCCTTTATACCGAGCTGTTCGATTTGCGTAGCGCCTTCATCCATGGACGCGAGAGCATGGAAAAAATCTCAACGTTCAAGCGTGTTGAAGCACGACGTTTGGCGGCAGCAATCGCGGCAGCGGTCGTTCACTACGCGAGCCAGGCTACACAACCCAGAGATAGCTTTCTGCGGGAACTGTTGGATAACGGGGTAGAACTGATCACTCAGAATCAACCAAGCTGATCGATATGAGCGTCAACAGAAGGGGCCTGGCATCTTCAAGGCATCAGCCTAGAAGGGAAGCTCTGTTTGCCCGGCAGCCGGTCTGGAAGGTCGGCGCTGCATCCTGGTTGGAGATGTAGTTACCTCGGGGACGGGTACCAATGCCTTAAGGCCAGGCACGCCTCCATCACGGGCCAGTTCGCGCAGCTCGACCCTTAACTTGTCGAGTAAAGCTGCCGCTGGCTCACCGGTCTCCTCACTAACCGTCAAAACGAGCAACGCCAGCGGCGAAAGATCAAGCCGTTCGCTCAGTTGCTCCAGCTTGTCCAAGGTGATGCTGGATTTTCCGCTCTCTAGCTTCGACAGGTATGTCCTGCTCGTTGTATCCGCGAATTCACGTTGGGTGATATTCCGCTTGCTGCGCAGCGCACGCAGCACGACAGCAAATGACGACTTCAGTGCCATGAGGCCTTCCTCGCATCGAGATGATCATCACGCATGATTCTGGATCTTCCTTGGTGCCCGTATCCCAGCATTTGATGCCTACGCCCTCCAGCGGAGTCGGTTTTCAGCATACCAGCACGGTCGATCAAACCGCTCAGTGGTTGAGTAGGTACTGTTGAAATATACAGTGGTCGCCTTTATTCTTCCAGGAGAACATTTGTACTCCTATCGCATTTAGGGCTCATAGCGTATGCACGACCACGCCAGTGACAGACTCATCGAACCATTTTTCAGCCGCGAAGAACTCCTTGAGCAACGCTGCGACCTGCTCGAAAGCGAGCTTGCGGAACTGGGGGATGAGCTGCAGGCGAGCCGTGAAAAGATCTCGACCCTAGTGGTGATGTGGTCTGGCGTCACAGCAAAGCTACGAGCAGCGGAGGCGAAGCTCATCAAAATGAGCTCTCTGAATCATCATGATCAATCCGGCCTAGGCTGAATGCAGGTAGGCCATCGAGTACTTATGCTCATGCGAATTAATCACGACGTCTGCATTTAATTCCTACAGTCTCTCGTGGTGAGGGCTTGGTACACCCCCCTTACAGGCATCTGTGGCCAACGCGCTTTGGAAGTGGCCAATTAAGTTATTGAACAACCTCGTTGTCTAACCTCGCCAGACTGGCGCTAGGCATAAATGGAGCCCCCTTATGAGTAAGCTGACCCAGCACAGAGATGTCACCGTGACCTTCGAGGTCGAGGGCCGTCAGGCGGATGCCGAAATGAGCCACGAGGAAACTGTGGCATTAGCCCAGTTCTTCAAACGGCTCAGTTGGAGTGAGGTGCGTGAGTGCGCAATGAATGATTACGAAGCCCATCTAATCTGGGCTGCTGTCGCAAAGCTGCAGGGTGGCCTGGCCCGTGCTGGTTATGCGCCACACTGATCCTTTCGAGATCACTCCAAACGCCGGGGCGCTTCAGGCCTCGGTTGAGCTTCTCAGCATCGCAAGATCAGCGAGTTTGGATTACGCCAGGCACTTCACCCGGTAGTGCAGCGGCGGCACAGGGGCGTGAAGCTCACCATGACGGTCATGTCGGAGGAGATGGTGGGTAGGGTAATGACGGAGGCATTTCTGGCTGTCGGTCGGCATTCACTCAGATCTACCTCCGGTGTCCGAGGAATTGGTTCTGGCTGCAGATGACGAGCCGTCTAGCGCCTCTCGTCATTGCAACGTAGAGATTCCTGGCATTCATTTCGTCAGGCTCCCAAATCACCGCTACATCCGCTTCTAGGCCCTTCAGCAGCAACGTGCTGCCGACTGCCCTGCGTGAAAGAGGTCGACCCTGGAGTCGGTTGCGCTCTCGGATCTGGATGGCGGCCTCATAGAATGAATGAGTTCTAGAGGCCGCAATCCGTAGCGCGGCGATACAGCAGCGAAGAATCTCAGGCCGGTACACGCGACAATCCTGCTGCTCGGAAAGTCGCTGCAAGAGGTCTATCACCCTTGGATAGGTTGGCTCTACGAGGAAGTTTACGGCTACGGACTCTGCGACCGTGGGCGGGGTGCGGTTGCGAGCGTTGCGAATAGTATCGACTCGTGCAAGGAAGGGGTTGACGCCGACTCCGGTCATGACACTCCCGGCGAAGTTCGCTATTTGAGTCAGTGCCATCGGCCCGGTCAGTTGGAAGTGCTGAGCGAAGGTGATGAGGTCGGGCAGATCAACAGCCTCAACCGTGGTTGCACCGGGTGTTTGGCTTGTCAGGCGCTGTCGGCCACTGGCGTTTCTTGAGTCGCCGATGATAAGCGCAGTCTCTCCTTGGCGCAGAGGTGTCATAGCAGCAGCTCGCCGCTGCGCATCAGCTGTCGCTGCCTGGATCCGCACACATTCAACTTCAGGTGGCGCTGCAGCGAGATCAACGGGCTGACCAGCTTGCAGTTGCTGCCGGACGTGCAGCAGCCATAGCCCCAAATTCTCCGCGCCTGCGAGTCGCCATCGCCATGGTGTGGTCAACGCTCCTATAGCGGGAAACTCCGGAAGAACCTCGGTATTCCAGTCGACCAACCTGTTCTGGGCAAAGTCGAAAATCGACTGCATTGGGTCGCCCAAGACATACGTCGGCAACGTGCCGGCCAAGCAGGTGATGATGGCGTGCTGCACCTGGTTGCAATCTTGGTACTCGTCGACCAGCACATGTGAATAGGTCGACCGCAATACCTGATCAAGATGTCTCGCCCTCAGTAGTCCGAGGGCAGCTGCGCGGATGGCCGGGTAGTCAGTGGCTCGATTAGCCAGTTGCATGATTGCAGGATTGTGCCCACTTCTGCCTGGAAACCTGCTGATAAGTTTCATGGTGAAGCCATCAAGCGTGGCAATTCGAAATGAGGTCGGTGCTACTCTGGCCCGAGCCATCCGTGCGCGGAGGGCTGCAACTCCGGCGTTGGTATGTGTGAGGATCAGAATGGGTTTGGGGCCACTGTGCTGAGCCAAGGTATCTGTGATCAGCTGGGTCTTGCCGCAGCCCGCCGGCGCGGTGACTGATCCCCTAGGAAAATCGAACAGTGTGATCTCAGGCGGCATGTATCCAGCCCCTGATCAAATTGATGGTCGTTTGGAGGCTTTGGTGAGAAGCGTTCAGTTCAGGGCCGATGATGTTCTTGGCAATGAACTCGTACGTTGTCACTGACTTGAACCAACCATTATTGCGAATGCGAGACGCCTGGCCCAGTGAGGTTAGCGTAGGTGGAGCATAGGGAACACCTCGCTCCCGAAACCCTTGGATCGCCTCAAGATTCAATGCATTCTGAGAGCGATCGCGTATGTGGCTATCCACCAGGTCACGATCCCGCACTTCTATCGCCAGGGTAATCAGCCGATCAACTGCATGATGCGGCAAGCTTGCGAACAGCTCATCTTCTAGAGCTCTCTGCTGTCCCCAAGTCGCAGACTGCCCACCTGCAGCCAGGAAAGCGTTCCGGACTTCAGGGGTCACGGGCTTGTCTGCGTCGATAATGACGAGCACTTGATAGCCAAGGCTTAGCAGTGCGGAGCCGCGCTGGTAGGCCCTGTCGGGACTGCCCCCATTGACGTTGACATATGCTCCACCGAGGGCCAGGAAAGAGGGATAACCCAAGGTGCCCCAGTACTGATCCAGGCCACGCATCAGCCCCACCTCGCTGGCTCCCTCGCACACCACCACGCGCCTGGCCAGAAATGCCTCAGGATCTGCTCGAAGTGTGCTTTGCACGTCATCGGTGACGCCGGCCTGGAGTACCTCATGGTGATTGGCGAGAGAGCGAACGACGAAGAGTTGATGGCCTGAGAGTTCTCGCAGGGCTACTGGGGAGTGGGTAGTCAGGAACACCTGCAGCGGTTCAGGATTGTTTTTGGCACCAAGAGAATCCATGAAGCGGATCAACCGGTGCGGTTCCAGACCGAACTCCACCTCGTCAACCAAAGCGATAGACGCTGCCTGGGCTGCTTGGCGCTGCAGCCCAGCGACGAGTAGACGAGATGACCCCGTGCCCAACGATCGCAGGGGAATACCTTGCTCATTGTGCAAGGCAATGGCGCCATCACCAATTGAGACAGAATGCGCATCCAGTAGGGCCTGGGTGAATGCGCCCACTGGAACCCCAAGCTGTATGGCGGTCTGCGTGACGATTTGAAGTGGTTGTTCAAGCTGCGCGCCGGCTTGTACGCCGAAGCTGTTGCGGGCATCCCGCGCCGCCGCTGCCAACGCACCGCCCAGAGCAGGCCGATCATCAGTGAGGCGATTGAGAATGGAGTTGCGACTCCATGACAAATTGGTATTGGCGTAGCTGCCGATACGAGCTGGTGAGATTCGAGCGCGATCCTTCCAGGCAAGGTTGCGCTCAATCTCCTGTTGGTGTGCACGCTCAGAATAGAGCCGCCAGAGTGGCTCCAGGTCACTCTCTACCTTAAGCTGTAGCGTCAGGACGGTCTCAATACCGAAGCGCGGTTCGTCTTCCAGGGTTCGATTGACAGGGTCGAAGCCCCGTAGGAAATCTCCGTAGCTATCCAGATTGATCAGGTCATCGGGCAGGTCGCCTATGGTCGCCGTGATCAGGATCGGGCGGGTAACATCCAACCGGTAGAAATCAGTGTCGCCGAAGGGGGCGTTGCGGCGGGCGCCCAAGCAGAGGTCGATAGCATCGAGAATGCTGGACTTCCCACTGTCGCCAGGGCCAACCAGGCAATTGAATCCCGGGGCAGGAGTCCAATCCAGGCGTTGGATTGAACGGAAATTCTCGATCTGAAGTCGACGAATCCTTGCCATACGCTGCGTTCCTGAATGCTGAGCAGCCCGATGCCGCTCCGCTCTGAATCATAGCCATATTTTGGATGACGGCATGGTGGTGCCACGGCCCGATTGCATGCTCGTGCAATCCCTTTCCCGGCACTGAGTGATACCGGTTTTGCCTTTCGGTTTTCGCCTTTAGGTTGCCTTGCCGCATGGAGCGGGGGGCGTTCAGGGAGATCGGTTTTTAGGGCCGTAGGCCCTGCTTACGCTTTGAATACAAACGACCGCGATTCCCACATTTTTTTTGAGTGAATCGCTCCGCCTGGAATTGCACCCGTCTCATCCAATTCCGGCTATGTTGGCTGAGCTCACCCCGGCATGTTCAGCCAGTGGGATGGGCACCGTTAGCCCTGGTTATCGATAAATTGATCTCCAGTGCCAGCCCGGTGCATTATCGTGATGCATTAGCATCCCTCAGGGCTTCCTCCAGAGCCTCTAGCGCGTCTGCCAAACGCTGATCCTCCCGAGGGTCGCCGCTGTCAGGTCTAAACGCTTCACAGTGCCTTAGAAGGGCTTCTAGATCGTTTCCGTTGAGATCGAATTCTACATGCATGATTGATCGTCCTTGGACTGGGTAAATGGTTGGCTCGTTTGAAAACCGCCCGATGCGGTGACGAAGTAGACGCGAGGTTTGAGTTGGACGGTGATGTAGAGAAGCTGATGTGGGAGATGGCTTGGAAGGTCTACGGGGATTCCCTAAGCGGAATTCTGAGGGAGGCGTTATCAGGCTACAAGCGCAGTGCCGGCTTCGATGAATTGACCCGTCTGTATTGCAGCACTGCCGGGCAAGAAGCGCTTCCGATTTTGCGGGAGGCGCTGCTGGAATGCTGGCCTGACGGCGACTTCGGACGGTCGGAACTGTGCGTCGAAATGCGTTCTCGGCTTCGTTCACACCTGAGTCAGTGCTTGCTGCGCCGGCTCGTCACCAAACATGCAGCGCCGCCGATTCTGCGTGATGCCCTCTTTGGTGTAGATTTGGGAGCGTGAGTGGGGCAGTGAATCAGCAGGCCCGATCTAAGGCCACTGGGGAGGTGCCATGAAGCAAGACCGTATATCCATGGCACCGAGTGATGATGAGTTCACGGCCATGATGAGAGAATTCGATTCTGCAGGCGGGTGGATGCGTAAGGCCTTGGCGGTGAAAAGTGCAGCTTCGACCCCCGACGCTTTGAAGCAGTCCAGCGCGGATGCGACAGGGCAGCAGGTCGAACAGAATCGTAACGAGCATTTCGCCGCCGATTTGGGGCTCTAGCTCAGTGTTTTTTCCCTGGCCTAAACAAAGGCTAAGTGGTGAGTGCGGCACCGCGTGATCGCTGATTTCGGGGTATTCGGAAAGTGATCTTCCCGGATTTAGCTCAGCAAGCCAATCAGGTAGGATTGCTCGCATCTGCTACTGTCTGGCAATTGGCCAGCGCGCACCCATCCATGGAGGGAATCGATGTCCGACCAAACCCGTCATCTGTCGTTGTTTGAGGAGGACTATCTTCTCCGAGAGTTGGGCCCCGTCGCACACGTACCGCAGGTGGCTCTCACTGAGCTTGTGGCCAATGCCTGGGATGCCGGTGCGAGCAGTGTCGACCTGATTTTACCCACTGAGCCAGGCGGGACGCTGACCGTGGTTGATGACGGTCACGGAATGACAGCTCAGCAGTTCAGCAAACGCTGGATGACGCTTCGGTACGACCGTCTCAAGCATCAGAGCTCCAAGGTTGAGTTTCCCAAGGGCAAGAACGGCAAATCCAGGAAGGCCTATGGTCGCAACGGGGTTGGTCGGCATGGCCTTCTTTGCTTCGGTGACCAGTACCAGGTAGAAACCTGGCGCGATGGCAAGCTCAGCACCTTCATCGTGGGTACCGAATCCGGGCCCAGTCCTTTTGTGGTGCGCTCCGAGGAGTTTGGTGAGCGAGAGGGTTCGGGCACACGGTTGTCCGTGTCGGTTACCCGCAAGATGCCGGATGTGGATGAAATCATCACGGTGCTGGCCGCAAGGTTCATTCATGACCCGAGTTTCCAAATTCGAGTCAATGGCACACCGCTGACCCTCGCCAAGCTTGAGCAGCATGCTCGCTCGCATACTTTGAAGCTGAGTGATGGGCGCACAGCAAAAGTCATCGTCATCGACTCCACGCAGCAGAACCATGCCTCCATCCACCAAGGTGTGGCGTTCTGGGTTGAGCACCGACTCGTCGGTAATCCCTCGTGGGTTATCGGCCAGGTAGCGAACTTCGATGGCCGCACAAGGTTCGCCAAACGCTATAAGGTCATCGTAGACACCCAGGGCTTTGAGGGGCATGTGATTCAGGACTGGACAGGATTTCAGTCAACGCCCGCTGTCGAAGAGCTGTACAAGGCCGCCGCAGAATGCATCGGCCAGGTGGCGGATGAGTTGGCGGCTGAGGTTGTGGAAGCCACTTCAGAAGATGCGTTGGTACAGAATCGGTCAGAGCTCAAATCGCTGGGGCACGGCGCCCAACTCGAAGTCACTGCCTTCACGAAAGCAGTTGCCCAAGCTCACCCCATGGTGTCCCCGGAGTTTCTCGCCACGGCGGTGAAAGCCGTGATCAACCTTGAGAAATCCAAGAGCGGGGCATCGCTGCTTCACAAGCTGGCCAACCTTCCTGCGACGGACATTGAGGGCTTGGACTCTCTTTTAGCCGATTGGTCAGTCAAGGACGCCTTGCGTGTGCTGGATGAGATTGATGGCCGGCTCAGCGTCATCGAGGCGATCACCAGGCTGGCGGAGGATCCAGAGACGGATGAACTCCACACGCTGCATCCGTTGATACTGCGGTCTCGTTGGTTGTTCGGGCCAGAGTTCGAGTCAGTGGAGTACTGCTCGAACATGACCCTGAAAAGTGTGGCGAAGCAGCTCTGGGGGGATGGGGAAGCTTCGTTCATCAACGATCGGAAACGGCCTGACATCGTGGTGCTGCCAGACCGGGCTACTGCCCAACTGGTAGGTATCGAACAGTTCGATCCGCAGGATGCGTCAGTCGCCCAGATGCAAAACATCCTGCTGATCGAGCTCAAGAAAGGCGGCTTCAAACTCAATCGTAATGAGGTTAACCAGGCCGACGGGTATGTCCAGGACATCGCCGCATCAGGCTACGTCAATGGCTCTCCGTTCATCACGGCTTGGGTAGTTGGTCAGTCGATCGCCGCCGGGGTGAGTACGTCCAAAACAGTGGGTGATGAATCTCGTAGCTACGGCCAGGTGAGGGCTACCACCTACGGCACTCTGGTGAGCACTGCCAACCTTCGCCTGATGCGCTTACGGAAAACCCTGGAGGACAGGTACGACAATCTCACGACGGACACGCTTCTGGCCAAGGTACTGTCTACACAGGAGCAGGGCAGTCTTGACCTGGTCACACCCAGTGCTGCAGAGCCGGCAGAAGCGGAGATCAACGAAGTCGTCTGATCAGCAGCTACCGGGCGGAGCTTGTAGTCTTGTGTTCACCTACGTGGTTCATACTGAAGCAAAAATATAAAACTTGGGCGAATTTGTAGACTGACAATTAGCGGAATACTGGAAGTTAACAAAAAAGGGAGCTGTGAGTGGGCGGAATAATTTACATGATTGATAGAAATATCATCGGAAAAATCAAGGATAATTTTAAGGATCTGAAGCCGGAGCAAATTTCAAGGATTAAGTCCTTGGATCGCAAAGGGGTAACTATAAGCTTGATGTTTGCTATGCTTGAGGGAAATAAAGGGTTGCCTCAGACAACGGAAGAGGCTTTTGAGGGTATAAGTAAAGAGCTCGATTATTTTCCAGACTTCTTCAAGAATGCAAAGGTTGATTAGGACTTCTTTAAAAATGAAACGCTTCTTAGCGCAATTGCTGCTTCAGATCAGCAGCCTCGCGACTTTAAAAGGTACGCGCCATTAGTCCAGTATATGCAAGAAAACCTATTTCAAAGACTGAAGAAAGAAAAAAGGCGTCCTATACTGGAAAAATTGGAGAGATTGCGGATCGATCGCAAGTTGAGAGAGGTAATTTAATAACTCTTTGCGGAATTGCAGCTCTTTATGGTAATCGTAATGCATTCGACGTTTTGAAGCCCAAGCCTCCTTCAAACGATAAAGTGGTAACTGAGAAAAGAGTGTACAATGCTATCGCGGACTTAATGACAATCCCGAGAGTAGCTAGATTGATGCAAGGGGGGTACGGCGTAAATTCTCGCGGCAGAATATTTTTTAAGACTCTAGATGCAGGGCTTGAAGAGTTTTCTAAAGAGATAGTTACCCTCTCTAGTGGGGGTGAAAAATTTCCTGGTTATACGATCCAAGAAACCACAATTGGCATCAACAAAACACTGTTCCCAGATCTAAATTCTGCGGAATTTGAGGAGCTAAAAGCCTGGATAAAAAAAGGCCCAGAGCCTCTCATCGTGCCGTAATAAGTCTCCAGCGCTCGGATAGTCATATCATAAGCGCTGGCTTTAAATAGATACTCTAGGGCGAGATTCTTGTTTCTCACACGTCTGCATTGCGTTGATGTCAGCGTTGGCCAGGGTGGTTAACTAGATAGATAGTGCGTCTGAATCGAATGGGAAAGCTGTATAGCATGCGCCACTCCTTCGCCCAAACGTTATTGTAACTGGCAAGAGCCCTGTTACCCTGTGATCGCCGCAATTGCAGTTGCGCAATTCTTACATAATTTGGCTATGTGGATTTCAGCCACCCATTTGGTTTGAGTTTGATTGCCACTTAGTAGTATGTAATGAGCGCCTCTTCCATCGACACGAAAAGTCGTATTCTTCCAGTGGGCAATCTTATTAAGGGCATTGCGGAGACTGATAGTTGTAGACCTAGTGCGGTCAATTTTTTCTGCTCCATCATGGCAAGCTGTTCATCTATGGAGTCGCAAATAACCAAGTATCCGGTTCCTGCTTCCATCGGCTCAGATGCCAAGTTCCCTAGATCCTGTTCCCCGCGAAGTATCTCAAATAACTTTACCATGGTTTCCCAGGCAGCAATAGATTCTTTGCTTTGCTTTGCTTTTCAATGTTTTCTTCTGCTAAGGCAAGTTTAAATCTCGTGGAGTGCCATTTTAATTTAGATGTCAAGCCTCTGGCCCGATTTCGTCTTGGAATATGTCTGAAATGCGAAGTTCTCATGTTTGTTAGTCATCACCAAAGCGGGCAGTATAGCACGTGATTGATAGTAAATAATGCTTTTTAGTAGGCGGTCAGTGGGGAAGTAATCACAGAGTTAATTTATTGAGAGATAAACAGGCCATTTTGTATGACGCGGCGATCAGTAAGGAGATAATCATTTGGGATTAGTCTTGTCTCAATTATTCCACTGGTAAAGTTGTTTATGGTCGCGTGGCAATGGCATGTACCAACTGCGCGCATTCAGAACTGCCCCTTCCTCAGCTTCTCAGACACAGGGTGATCTGCTGCGATCTGCCGGGCCGCATGCAGCGGGGAGGGGAGCCGTAGGAATCCATCCCAGAGAGGTGCGTTCTTGCACCAATACCCAGCCTGCAGTGCCAGCTGGTCTCTGGTTCCGAAATTCCCTTCCTGGATCATTACGAACTCCGTCACGCCGAGCTGCTGCCACGCGTCTTTGAGCTCCGACTGCGTGACGTCGTAGCGCGTATGGTGGCGATGGGAGCGCACTTTGTTGAAGGTTCTGGAGTAGGACGTGAAGTAGTACACCAACTCCTGATGCTCGGCCTGGTGTACGCCGATCCGATTGCCTATGAACATTGGTGCCAAGGGCGAGAGAGAGTGCACACCGGTCATCTGAGCTGTTTGATTATCGGCGCGAGTGCGTATCAACCAGGCGTGTTGGGGAGTGGGCGGCAAGCCGTGACCTTCGCCATCGTTCATTCCTGGGTACAAGCGCTTTGCGCCGGCGTTGATGAAGATAATCAACGGGCTGTCCGCCACCGCAGTGGGTGCCAGCAATGCACGCGCGACTGTCAATTTGGCAGCCGCTTCATCGAGCAACGTAGGCGCTGCATGGATGGCGCAGAGCCCTTCACGGTAACTTTTCCATTCGCCTGGTTGACCTTCCGATCCATGAACATAGACCTGCAGCTCACGGGTATTGACCTGGGTTCGCGTGATGACGGGGAGGTACATGCCAAGCCGCGAGATGTAGTCGACAAATATGGATACAACGGTCGTTCCGGCAGGTATGCCTGAAGTGCGACCCAGCGGCAGCGGCAGATACCCGGTTCCTCGAACGGCATCGATGAGACTGTTGACCGCAGGGTAATCCTCGGGCTCCTTTGGCGTTGGAGACTTCGATTTACGTAGGCGACTTTTCAGCCCTGGAGCCATGCCCTTGGGCGAAGAAGCACCTTCACCTTCGGATTGGATGTGGAAGATGAACTGCGTCGCGATGCCATGTTTGGCACAGAGCGCCCGCAGAATATGCTTCGGATCGTTATCGTCCTTCGTGGCTACCTCGGGTGCCGTCTCGATGATCGCAGCGTCTGGTGCCATGGCAACCAGGCGTGGCAGCAATTCTTGGGTAAACCAGCGCTGAATC
This sequence comes from Pseudomonas sp. XP2, assembly GCF_053557975.1. Taxonomy (NCBI): domain Bacteria; kingdom Pseudomonadati; phylum Pseudomonadota; class Gammaproteobacteria; order Pseudomonadales; family Pseudomonadaceae; genus Pseudomonas; species Pseudomonas sp. XP2. Next base: position 72,723 of record NZ_JBNRIK010000004.1, on the reverse strand, counting down.
TCAATCGACTCAGCTCTGGTCGTCAGAATTCGCTGAGCATCTTTGCACTGGACTTGCTGCAGGATGACCTGGGGTTTTGGCTTCACTTTGAACACGGGCGACAGAGAGGGCAGGTTCTCGTAGGCCGTGTTGATGCGCATCATGATGTCCGTATGCGCGGTGACCACCGCGATTCGAATCGGGCGGGCAGCCTCAGCCGGAGGCTCGACTCGCTGAGCGATGAGCCGGCCCACGTACCGTGTCAGCATGGGCTTGGCTGAGGTCAGCATCTTCTGCATGTGAAAGCTTGCCTGGTCGAGAATGACCGTGCCAACGCCACTACCGATAGGTGATCCTACTGGGGCGCGAGTGTGGATAGGGCGGATCGCCCCTGCGAGCGAGATCTCATTGCCACCCAGTGCGGGCAGAACGCCTTCCCCCATGTGCTGGATGAACTCAGCGGCAGGGCTGGAATAGACGGTTTGAAACTGCCCCTCATCCGTTCGCAACGTCCGGATCTGGAACTTTGAAATCCCCCGATCGGTTTTGACCCAGGCCGAATGCGTGGTATGGCGCCACTCGGGCAGGATATGGCTCAGGTGAACCGTGACAGAGGCATATTTGCTGGGCACTTTATGCAGCAACAACAAGCCGGGAGAAATGGAGTGCATGGCCACTGCCCGGCGTTCACCACGGTTGTACAGCAGCGGGCTGTCCCACGCGAGCAATGAGCCGTCACTACAAACAGACAGGTTGAGCGGGACAGAAGAGTCCATGGGTTTGCTCGATAGCTGCTGCGCGAGCATCCAGGGGACGACCTTGTAAGCCACCGTCGCTTGCCGAGGGTCGTGCATGACCTCGGAGGCGTGGATCGAAACCGCACGGTCGGGTACCAGCAGATCGATGAAGTCCTTTTGCCCGGGCTCTGTCTTGCGCAGTATGTACTGGGCCCATATGTTGATTGCCCGGTTGAGCTTGTCTTGGTCGATGAGCTTGAGTGAGGCGATGGCTGGCACTGCTTTGGTCTTGAGCAACTGCGCGTTTACCCAGACTGGCCCACCTGACAGGTAGCAAAGGAACTCCTCCAGCCATTCAGTAGGTAGGTAAGGTTTCCCGAAATGATTGGTCAGTAGCTGCCATCCATTCATGAAATCCCGGGACGCATGGTATAGCTGGGCGGGTGGCAGCTCAGCCGGGTCGAACCGGAACAGGTTAGTCCTCAGGGAAATATTCATCGTCTAGCCCCTCAAGTTCTTGAGTGCCTGGCGCTTTCTGGGGGCCGGAAGCTTCGATGTACAGCATCATGGCTTCCACCAGGCCCGCATGATGGGTTGCAAACTCGCCCCAATGGCCATCCTCCTTGAGCTTTTCAATCGTGCGGCTCAGAAGCGTTGCCCAAGTGTAGCGGCTGTCAAAAAACGCAGCGTCAGCGAGGTAGCAGGTGACCGGCGTTCCACCGCGCCTGGCGCGGCCCACAAGCTGAGTCAGGGTCACCAGCACGTTCATGATGGTGTAGAACCGAATCGCCTTTGGCTGGCTGTAGAAGTAGGGAGGAGCGAGCCGTATTCCATTGAGTATGCGGTTCGCCATGGCGCGTTCCTCCAGCAGGGCAAGTCCGGGGCTGGCAGAGGGCAGAACACTTTCGCCGACGCGATAGCAAAGGTGCGCAAGATTGTTTGCCGCCTGGTCAGAGGAGGGCAAAGGCCTCACACAGACGACCACGCCACCTAGTGCCGACTTCGCCTCCTTGGTCACGATGTTGTGACCCCGCGCCATTGGGTAGATAGAGCTGACCAGCAACTGGACATCAGCATTGGGGCCACTAGCAAACTCGACGAGATCGTCGTATGTCAGCCTGTTGGCCAGCGGTAACCGCTCCTGTCGATCCGCTTTCTTACCGCCCCGTATCCAGGCGACCTTGTACAGGCCTGCAGAGATTTCATGCAGCGTGGAGGCGAGTTGTTCTGCCTCGGCATCACTCCCGGTGACCAGCAACAAACGAGCTCGGGCGCGGGTGTTGTCATCGGCTTCTAAAGCCTCCAGGCGGCTGGTGAGCCAGCCCCACAGTTCACTGGCCAGATCCCTGACATTCAGCAGCCGCGATTCGAGCCCCGCCCCGGATACGTGGACGGAGACGGGGACGTTTTCAAAGCGGATATTTCCCTTAGCATCTGGCACGTCAATAAGGGTCTTGGCGCTCAGGTCGAAACAACTGGCACCAGGAAAGAACGCGGTGGCACTGAAACCGATGAAGGTTCGATTCACGCCGGCATGGATCTTCGACGTGAGGTTGGGCAGATACTGAAGTGTCCGATGGGGATCGCCGGACAAGGCCACCACCTGGAGCGACCATGTATCACGACCGGACAACTTGCGCTTGAAGCCATAAACCACGCGCTGCAGCGGGCCCAGGGGCGTAGGGCTGAAAGGTGCTGACCCTGAAAGATCCTGCTGCACTCTCAGCGCTGCGGCCACCTTGGCGCGCGCCAGGACGGGAACGTCTGAGTACAGGGTGCGCAAACTGTCCTCAATAAAATGTAGGCTCGTTCTGATGACCAGCGCCGACTTGAGCTTTTCGAGCTTCGCTTCGTTCAGCTTCTGCCCCAGCTTCTTCTGCCTGGCCAAGTCCGCCAGCTGCTTACCGATGTTGACGACCACCTCGATCGGGCTTGGCTGCGCCTCGTTGTGAGAAAAGGTTTGCAAGAGCTCCTGCAGGGGTTTTAGGTGTTGCGGGATGCTTTGCTCCACATAGCCACAGACGCCATCAAGTAGTGAACGGTCGACGCCCAGGTAGTCGCTGATCATCTGGTCTTCGGCACGTTCCCATACAGTTTCTCGGTCAGGCCACTTGATGTGCTTCAACGCCAACTGCAATAGCCGCGTCGTATGCAGGATCACCGCATTGCAGCCCCTCTGAGCGCGGTAGTGGGTGGTGGCATCGACATCTGGAATGCTGTCTCGCCCAAAGATCTCCATATGCAGCTCAGCAAGGCTGCTGTGCTCAATGTGGTTGCTGAGCGGCAACTCGAACACGCTGGTGTCGATAGCGCTCAGCAAAAGGCCGTCAATTTCGTCGACCATGAACAACGAGGCTGATCGAAGCAACAGCTCAAGCAGACTTCGCGACTCGGAACCACTGCCTTCAACCGCTATGCGAGTTGTTCCAGAAATCAGTGCATGGTGATTCACAACCACGATGTCGGCTGCCAATGCCTGTTCGAGCATGGTGCGTTTGCCGCACTGGTTCAGAAACGGACAGCTGCGAATGCGTTTGAAGGTCTCTCGTCCTCGGCGCTCACCAGGCAATTGCAGATTGAAGCAGGGTTCCTCATCGCTACGACTCACGCTTCCGTCGGTCGCGCAGGCGTCCAGCAGGCAGCGATAGTCGTACGGGTGATCCTCTCGGCCCCGTGCGAGGTAAAAGTCGGCTGCACTGGCTATGCGGCGCTGTGAATGCAAAGGTGCGACTTTGAGGTGAGGTGCCACGACACTCACCGACCGTTTCAAGGTTTCAACCATGTTGCGCACGTCAGTCAGATTGGGAACTGCGATGACAACCCGGTGCCCCTGCAAGGCGCTGTCGATACCCATCAATCCCATGACCACGGTTTTGCCTGTGCCCGTGGGTGCGTTTACACGGTAGAAGTTCCCCGCGTCCGCCTTGACGTCCTCGTCGCTGCGCACGATCAAATCCAGCGACGCCTGATGGCTCTTGTGCAGGGGACTCAGCGGATCACTCCCAGCTTGATCCAGCGCGACAGCCAGCTTGCGCAACGAAGCTTTTTCCCAGCGGAAGGTTGCTACAGCAGGAGCGTCGATCAAGGGTAAGGCTGCATTCTCCAGCTTCAAGCGAGGACGCTGCTCTTCAGAGATGACGAAGGTGCGATAACCATCGGGTTGTGTTTCGCGCAGAACGATAGGGCCCTCAGTCGGCCACTTCGTGCACGTCGCGCCGGCGGATTCAGTCTGGAGGGTACGAAGCTTTTCCTCGATGAGCCCCTCAAGGTCAAAACCCTCTTTGAAACAGTAGACGTCGGTTTCCTTGAGGCGCGGCAGGATCACCTGGTCGTCATGGCTTTCAATGCCGGCCACTCGAAACGGCGCACCTGGGGCAAACATCACCCGTCCAACCTCTTCGAGAAATCGTCCGGTTTGATTGAGGTCTATGGGGCGGTACTTGATGAGGGTGATGATCTGGTCACGGGCTACCCCAGACGCGCTGGCCCAGCCGCTCCAAAGGTGAGGGCGGCCCACCAAGAAGACCTCGGCGTCGGCAAGTATCGGCTCTTTGCTTATATGCTTCACGGCCAAGGCGAGCGCCACGGTTGCGGCATTTTCTGTCAGTGTCGGCATAGTTTTTTCACCCAGCGCAGACACTGAGACTCAGACATGATCTGCCTGGGATCGAACTGCTCTTTCAGCGAGGGCACATACTGCGCCTGGTAATCAGGAATCACGATCACGGCCTTTGTCGGCGCGCTGCCGGACAGATGCTGGCCGAGATTCTTGGTCGAATGCCACACCTTGGCATCCAGCGAGTAGGTGCGTTCGTCAATCGTGAAGCGCAGATCGGCCTGGTCTACGTCTGGCCACAGCTCAGCGGTTAGCCCGAGTCGGGTGATGCGGTCACGCAGGCGCAGCTCTAGCAACCCCGGAATCAGCGTGAACGTCCACAATGCCGGGGTCAGCCTGTACTTGTTTTTTGCTGAGCACCCCTGGAGCACTTTTGAGGTTTTAACGCTCACCAGCTTCTCGCCCACCCACTGTGCAATCCCTACCGTTTGCTCGCACCAGTAAGCCCCGCAAGACACCGCACGGCGGCTAATTTCCATCGGCCAGCCACAGCTTGGACACAGGTAGACCTGGCCGGCTCGGATGAAATGCTCTGGTATCGGTTCGTACAGCGAGTTGAAGCTCACCTGCAGCGGGATCAGAAAGTCCAGGCTCCGATCAGCGTCAACGACGCCGTGATCGATCAGGAACATGCGGAACATTCGATATTCATCGTCGCCGTGAGGGCGTGTTCTGCAAAGGTCGCGAACATTCTTGACGGTCTGCTGGACGAGCTCCCAGCCTTGGCGGGGATTGTTCTCCATGGCTATGGCGTGACAAAGCATGGTGGGTTCGTCTGCAAACTGCAGGGCGCCCCGGTACCCTTGCGTAAAGCTGCTGTCCAGCCACTGCTCAAGGGGCAAGCTAAGGCAGGCAAGCAAGCTGGCGATCGTGCGGGGAGGGCATTCAGGCTCCAGCCACCATAGCAGGGCGCTGACCTGGCGCAGAAGATGGTGCCGCTCGGCGTGTTGGCGGGCATTAAGCTGCGCCGCCTTCACGATCAGGCCAAGCAAGCGTTGGGCTTCGCGATCCACCGAGTCCATAGGCCCCCCTTCACTGGAAGCATGTCTCTGCGGAGCATCGTGCTCTGCACGTTTCATTGCCTGATCAAGCAGGCTGGATCAAGATGGCTAAACCTGCAAGGTCACTCGGCAGGCGGGCCCTTTGGCGACACACGAAACGACGCCGGTTGCCTAGGCTTGCCATAGGTTAGAAAATGCTGAGCCGGCGCTGCGATACAGCGAACCCAGAAGGAGTTGCCCATGAGCACGTTGCCCCCTGACCAACAGATTCGTTATTTGGAAGTGCTCGATGCAGCAACGCGCCTGTTCGGCGGAGATCTTGATTCAGCCCTGAATTGGATGTCACGTCCCATTGACGCGCTGGGTGGTAAAACACCGGCTAGCATGATCACGACAAAACTGGAAACTCACACCATCATCGATTTCATCTGGCGCCTGGAGCATGGTTTCGTAGCCTGAGTGCCCTTGAAAGCCTCCATCGAGTTTGGGTTGCCTTTGCGCCGGGAGTCGCCGACCACGTGGGACTCGCTCCAATACCCGAGGCTCAGACAGCCTTGCCTCCGGGGACTCACTTAGATGCCACACAACACTCCCTCGATCCTCACTGACGAGGAGTTCGAGACCATGATGGGTTAACGTCGACACGGCAGAGGGCTAGATGCTTGAGCGATTGTTGCTGAACCGTACCCAAAGCAGCTCAGTGTCGTTCAGTCGGAACAGCAATGGTCGACTGATCGTCGTCAACCAATCGACGATGGCAGTCACTGAGCCACAAGCATGTGGCGGCTCAGCAACCGACGCCCACGACCAGCCCTTTAAGAGTAATAGACACATCTGCTTGATACGGTTTGTCTGGGCCTGTCCTACTTAGAGGCTGTAGATCTCTGCATTTATCCAGGTAGTGAGGATGCGGCCTCCATCAGTTTCTGAGTCATCACTGACCGTCTGTACGCATGCAACGTAACACCCTGCTCCCCGAGGCCAGCACGAAGTACCCACTGGTGGAATATTCGAGCAATTTTCACCCTGTGCAAAGGCCCAGGCCCGGTGCGACTTGGGAAAAGTAATTCGCCCGGAATAGCGTTCGAAAATTCCACGCTCCGCAAAACTACAGATTCTGTAGGGAAGTGAACGTCTTGACGATGAGAAGATTTGGATGCACGCAGAATTACGGAGTTACCAACTCCATGTTTTGCTCCAGCAACATCGAACGCTCGAAATCCTAATGAAAGCAGTTCGTGCAGTGCCATCTCCATTTTATTGCCAGAGTCGCGCGCTGCAATTGCGATCTGATTTAACTCGTCAGCAGTTAAGGCCCGTACTACAAGAGTGCGAGCCTGGGATTTGTCACGGTTGGAAGGTTTTGTAGCCATCTTGACTCCAAAAAGCTTGTGAACTGCCGTTAGGGAGGATTCTGTAAGGGGCGATTACTTATCTAAGTGCTGGTGCGCAAAGTTGTCAATATTTGATTTTCGTTAAGTTGAGCGTCTTTCTTGCCCAACCCCTTTGGCGACGGGGGCAGGCAGGGCACTGCAGCTCGACCGAGTGTGCTGACAGAGCCAACCTAGAGAATCGTGAAGCAATAATATCTATATATATCAATGGGTTAGTTTATTTTTGAATTTGCTCTGACTCCAGCAGATAGCCCTCTCGTTGGGTTTTGCCCAAATTGGGCAAAACCCATCACCTGTGGTTGAGCCCACCGTAGCAGGTGCTTAATCAGCGCCATAAAAACATGCTCAGCAGATGCCTAGGCGTGAACGGATAATCAATATTTCTCAAATTTAAATCGCTGGCCTTTATGATGCTGGCCAATATATATGCACGGTAAAAAATAGTTGCCATCCCGGATAATAAATGTTAGGTGTAATATAAAGAATTAATGTTGCTAGTCATGATAAACACAGCCGCCTATTCATACTTTCCAAGTGTTAATTTTTCAGCAAGCGAGTTGGCGCAGGCTCGCAACTTCTTTCCTGACCCTAAAGTCAGAACCACCTTGGATCAAGGGTTAAGGTTGTTTGACATGTTTATGGTCGTTACTAATTTGAAGCGAGAAAACTTAGATGACGAGCTAATAATGTCTAAATTTTGGGGCTTTCTATTGGTGGAGACCGATGTTGTTTATACACATGCTTGGTTGCTATTGACTAAGGTCAGACATGTTGCACACCTGTTGGGCATCAATGTTGATAGATTTCGTGATACTTGTGGTGCGAAAAAAGAGAAGGAATGTCGGCTTGCATATTCCAGGGTGCCAAAAAATTACATAAAACTTAAATACTATAAGGGTTGGTGGGTAAAATATCACGATGACAAGCCTATATTTATAAATCTGGTGGCAGTGCACCATCAATATGGTGAGGGCTTGTGTGAGAAGATATATCGGAGATGTAGAGACTACATGCAAAAATTCCCGAGAACTACTGGGGTCTCAAAAAATAGAAGTATCTCGATATTAATGAGGATTGTAACTGAGCACTTCTGGAATGTCGAAGAATTGCGCCTCCTTGAAAATCCTTTAGAAATGCACGAATTTTTTTCCACGACTTTTGACATCGAATATGATCGCTGGCTAGATCAAGGATTTAAGTCCAAGGTTTTCTTGAGTGATTGGCGTGCAATGATGCTAGTTGTTGAAGAGGTTTTTATTACGCATGGCTTCTTGCCGAAAAAGTTATTTGACTTCACGTTTCATGAACGTGTGGAACTGGCAGGGAATAATCCGTTTCAATCTCAAGGAGAAGACAAAGGAATTGTCAGTGCGATTACTGCTATTCCTTTGCATATTGAGAATGAGGACGCTGCGCAAAAGTTATATCATCAAATAAATAATGACGCCGCGAAGCTGAGAGCTGCTTGTGAGAAAGCTAGAGAAGCCACGCTTGCCAACCACAGGCGCCGGATCGAAGCGAGCAAGGTTGACGTAGACTCGCCTGGTTTTTGTGATACTTACAGTAAGGAAGAGCAGTCGTACATTATTCTTTGCAGGAAATGGGCGCAGCGACCCTATTTTACTGACGATGATCGGGAATTCGAAAATTACTTTGGTGCAAGTAAAACTTATGTGAGAAATGCGCTAGGCCTGCTGGATAGCACAACGTTGCTACCCTTTATTTATCTTCTAATTCTTGAGTGCCCTAGCATTACGGGCTCTTGGTTGAATAACCATCGTATCACAGATAAATTCGGACAGAGATTTGGCTTTGATGATGAACTCAACAGTGCTGTGAGTTCTAAGCCCAGGAGAGGGGCGAAACTAGCGCGTCAGGTGGTCAGGTCAACACCGAAGGCACGAGAGTTGTTTCCTGAAATATATGAGCTGACTGCTGAAGCACGGGAGTATTTGAAGCGCGAGAACGATCCGGCTTACCACTACACTTTTCTAAGCACTGCAACAGGTATAACACGGCCTAAAAGGATTCCAAAAATCAGAGGAATGGCTGTTCAAGGAAATGGGCAATCATTGCTGGCCATGCGTATTTTGGATCAATTTGGTGATCAAGGGTCAGTGATGCTTAAACGGATTTCCTTGAAAAGAGTAAGGGTCACCGCAGCCGTAATCGTTTATTTTCAAACAAACAGCGTGCAAGCCATGTCAGAGGCTTTGGGGCATGCAGATTATAACGTCAAGCTCATTGACAAGTATCTGCCAAAAGCGATACGTAAGTTCTATCTCGGGAGATGGATCCGGCTCTTCCAGAATGGGATGATTCTTGAGGCATTCCAAGGAACTCGATACTTGATGGAAGTAATGGACGTGAATTCACTCGATGAGATGAACGAGTTTATTCGCCTTCATAAATTGAAACCATTGCCCCCTCAACTTACCTTGGAGAACTGGCTTCCTGCAGATCAGCGAAATCCCTCCCAAACACAGGCTGAAGGCGTCCTGCCGGTAGAGTACGGTATATCGACTTTTATGATCTGCATTGATCACGTAATAGTTCAACTGCAGAACGCAGGGCGTGAGGTGCCGCAGGTGCTTGAATCATGGCAGCTACATGCGGCGTTCACACGGCATGCTGTGGAGCTTTACAAAACAGGTGAACTGGAAATGATTTCTGATGAGGTTGCCAACATCTTGTCCAGCATCGAACTATCAATTCCTCTTGTGGCAAATATTTACCAATGGATTGGTTTGGAATATTTGGAGGAAGCATGAAGGGTTCTAAAGAAACCAAGGATTATAAAAATGAAGATGTTCTTGAAGAAGATCAAGCCGATCTTGGCTCAATGCGCTATTACGAACGAAGGCTGTACCTTAAGCAGTTAAGAGATCAAGGAGGATTTGGCGATCTGGAAATGGACTTCCCCAGTTGGCTGGTTGAAGGTACGTCATTCGAATCCAATGTGTGGGAATGCCGATTCGGAAGTGAAGGCAATTATGTAAGAATGTCTGTGGATTTTAACGTAAGCTTAGAAGATGGTAGTTTGCTTACGGACGTTGCCAATGCTCAGTTGCTGAGAGGGTTCAAGGCCTTCTTGGCTGTGCAGTTGCATCCCAGGTACAACAATAACCAAAGGCGGCAAGGTGAAACAGAGGCCGAAATATTTAAATGCGGCCTTAAATTTGTCGATCATATACTGATGAATGGTGAGCGATTTCAGCTATCGAAGCTGGGGCTTAACTTGATGAGGAAGGTAGACTTTACGGACTACCTGATAAATCATACGAAATATCCCGCATCCACCTACCTTTACAGTTATCCAGCCAGGCTTGCAGTACTTCTCAGGAAAGTGTCTTCCGGTATCATGCCTAGTGATATTGAGTTGATCGCTGAAAGTTTTCCCTTCCTAGATGAGGTTTCACCGGAGTGGGAGCGTGAACTAGATTTAGATGATGACGAGTTATTGCGCGCGCGTGCTTATATTTATGAAAATGCCTTGTACAAAAATGTACTTGGAATAAAGCAGTACAATTCAGCCACCTTTACACAAATATTGTACAGAAATACGCTAGCTGGTAAAAGCCTGGTGCCGAAGACCTTTCCTGAATTAAATGAAGGTTTTACGTGGAAGACCGAGTTTCCGCCTGTCCCTGTTCGTAACGAGAGCACAGTTCCGGTTTCCAGAAAAATGCTGAGTAGGCATTTTAACGCTGTGCGACTAATGGGCTTGGCGCAACAGTTGGTACCCGGATTGAATTTTAATCTAAAGGTGCTAACCAAATTAACTTACCGCTCGGTATATAAAAGGATTCCCAAAAAGGTTGAGGGGAATTTTCGCTCCTTGCCAGGAGAGGTTGTATATAAGTTGATTCGCGACTCGCACGTGTATATTAGAAACAATGCGAGGGCAATATTCTGGAATGTTATTGCTCGCGCCATTGATAATAAGGTGCATGGCAGATATGTCAAGGCGAATCACCGATCAGCTTGTAATGACAAAATTCGGCGCGGAATGATGTCGAATGCTAATAAGTACGAGTGTTGGCTCACGCCGTTCTCAGAGCGAGATGAGGAGTACTATGAATATTTCAGGTCTGATAAAAGTCTGCATGACTCATTTGTAACGCTGATGGGGGCGTATTTAATAATACTCGGCGCGCTAACTGCAAGAAGGCAAAGGGAGTTGCTGGGAATGATGGAGGGCAATTGTTTAAAGCCAAACAAAAATCCTAACCTTCCCGAAAACAAATGCGTACAGTACGAAATCGGCTTCATGGCCGGAAAAACAGGTGATCGTCATACAAAGGAGTTTCTGATTGTACCCATCCCTAGGTTGGTAGCGAAGTTGTTGTGGACGCTTAAGGAAGTACATCAGGATTGTGTTCGGCTGGATTTGATTCCAAAAAATACTCCGCTACTTATTTTTATTCGGCCTGATAACTTAAGCTTTAGGCAGATGTGCCCCACAACTTACAATGCATGTTTGAGTACTATTTGTGATTTCACTCAAACACCCACGGTCGTATTGGAAAGCGGGCAAGTAGCACGCTTCTATGTCAGGCAGCATCAGTTGAGGCGCTTCTTTGCTATGGCTTTCTTTGCGGCTGCTGGCTTCAAAGACCTCGATGCTCTCCGTGCATTTTTGGGGCACAGTGATATTCAGCATCTTTACACATATATAGTGGAGATTACGCCAGGTGCTATGCTTCAAAGTGTGAAGACGGAAGCCCTTGCGAAAGCCGTGCTAGCTAAGGATTCGAGTATTGAACACCTTAACACTGTCAAGTATGCATTGTGTAAGATGCATGAGCTTCACGATCTGAGTATTAAGACCATCCCTGAATTGCGCATGATTTTGGAGAAAGCTGCTGCATGTGAGGATGCACCCAGTGCCGAGGAGTTGGCCAAGTTATCTGATTCCGAAATTTACTCAAACCTTAAGCATCTTGTAGCTTCGAAACTGATTGACCTTGTTCCTACACGTGCATGCCTGATGACCAGCAATGGTGTGCAGGCCGATATCCATCTGATGGTGAGGGTAAATCATTGATGGATGGCAAGCGTAGGGCCACCAAAGCCTCAGTTGTTCAGCTAATTGAACTGCTGACCCAAGCAGCAAATATACCTTCCGAATTTTCACAAGATGACCCTCTGCGGGAAGCTGTCAAAACTCAAGTGAAACTGGCTGCATATTGCAACGAGGAGCGAGGTATTGTCGGATGTAGCCTTAATACTTTCAAGGCACTGGCTTGCACTCTAGGGGAGGGCTTTACAGGGGTTGAAGCCTTAAGGATTAAGGCCGAAAAAGCCCTCAGTCGACGTCCTAGGCCACGTGTCGCTAACTCTCGCAGGGATTTGCAGGAGAAGAAGGCTAGCCTTCAAAAAATTATAGCGTCTCAAGATCGAGATTTGCAGCAATTGAGTCTTGTGATCAGCGAAATGAAAAGTCTCTGCAATCACTTGGTTGATCTGGACTTGATTGATAGGAAAGCCTATTACGAACTTGAAATAAGCAGAATCAATCAGATGCTGCAGAAAAGGAGGAAATAAATGACTGACTCACAGTTGCATCGCCCACTTCCTCCCGGAGCCAAGCTGAACGCCGGATTGACTTATGACGCCGATATAGGGGAGGATGCTGAGGGCATTCCATGTTTTTATTGGACTAACGGACAATATTGCTTTGAGGTGAACTCGTACATTCTACATATGTGGGTCAATGAGAAAAAGTCCCTGACCAATAAAGGTGGCTCACTCAGGCAAGATTGCATGCTGCTCAGCCATTTGATTAGGTTTGTAGAGAAAAACCGACTTAGTTTCCTGCGGCTGACTGATACTTATTTTACGATGTTTATAAAGGGATTAAGCGCAGATGTCGATGAGCACGGTGAATTAGCTCGTCAACCCAGTATGGTACGATCTATTGGCTCGCGCTGCTTAGATTTCTTATCTTACTGCGGTGAATTTTTTGACTTGCCGGATTTTGTGGCACTTGGCGGAGTCATTCGTGGAGTTAAAGTAGATGCCGCCATGCGAAGTAAGCACAAATCGACCTGTCGTCGAATCGCTTGGTATCATCACTCTTTTCCTGTTTCCTCAGAAGACGGGCGCAGAGAGCCTGTTACTGACAGTTCAATAAAAGCGTTGAGGGTCGCTGCCAGGAAGCAGCCATTAAAGAAAGGCGCGAGATCCAAGATAATTATTTCGGTGCTGATAAATACTGGGTGCAGGCGTATAGAGGCCGCTCGCATCACTGTGCCGGATATTATGGAGGCATACCGATCAGGTTTGAGTCATCCATTACTGCGTGTGCCGTCCGCTAAAGGGCATAATGAGTATCGATTTGTGCCTGTACCGCACGTAGTTCTTAAGTCCTGGGTCGACTACATAACAGACTTTCGGATACCTATGGTTGACGATTGGTGTGCTAGGCATAAGAAAAAATTTGATGATCATGGCTTTCTTTTTATTTGTATAAAAAGTTGTCAGCCGCTCTCCATAAATACACTGACGAATGAAATTGGCGACCTTAAAAAGCTTGCCGGTCTTGAGGTGCGTTCTCACCCCCATATGTTTCGTCATCGTTTCATTACGGACAAATTTAAAGAACTCATTATTCAGTACGATCTTCAAAATACTGATGTGATGCGCCGGGCTCTTGCCAATTCTGAAGTAATCAAAAGGGTGCTTCAGCAATGGTCAGGGCACAAGCTTACGGAGAGCCTGGATCGCTACATTCATCTTGCGTTCAACGAATTGGCCCGGATGGAGAAGGTAGTAGAAGGGGTGTTCGTTGAGGCCTCTGTGAAAGCCCTGGATGCATTGCTCGAAGAGTATTACGAGGACTGGCAAGCGGGGCTGATCTCTGCGCAAGAACAAGCGGAGCGGACGAACAAGGCCGTGAAGGACTTCCTTCGCACCCGGGGTAAGCATTGACCAAGCTGGTGGGCTGCTCGCCTGTAAAAGATCTCCGGAGAAGATCAGACTCACGCCTTGGAGGCGAATGCTGCACCAATGGCTGTCAGGGCCCACCGGGAGCTAAGTCTGTACTCAGGGCGCGCTCCTGGCCCCTTTGTACCGCGCTCAGCCGTCATGGCATTATCGAGCCAGACGAGAAGCCTGACGAAGGAAAGAACGATGAACCTCAAGGGAAGAGATGGAGTAGAAGTCACGATCCCAGATGGATGCCATGGACTGGAAGGTCGCGACGGGAGAATGGTGGCTATCCCCAAAGGTGGCCATGGTCTCCAAGGGCGCGATGGACGCATGGTTGGGATCAGGCCGGGCGGTCATGGCCTTGAGGGTCGAGATGGAAGGATGGTTGCGATTCCCAAGGGTGGTCACGGCCTTCAAGGGAGAGATGGACGCATGGTCGGCATACCTCCAGGTGGACATGGCCTTCAGGGGAGGGATGGGCGTATGGTCGCCATCCCGAAAGGTAAGCACGGCGTGGAAAATGAGAAGGGCAGGATGCAGGCGAAGGGCTAGCCGCTCCGGAGACCCAGCCTCCATTCCCTCAGCTATGACCACAATCAGCAAGCGAAGCTGGTTCGCATGGTGAGCATCAACGCACGGGGTCGGGCCCAGCGATCAATGGTTCAGATGCAGCTCCGGCAGGCTTATCCTCTAAAGCTCGAAATACGGCGCCGCAGATCTTTGGTTTACAAAGCCCGGGGTCAGAAGCCTCGTGCCGGTAGGTTGGCTGGTCTGAATGCGGTGGAGAGTATTGATGGATAAGTGGCAGGGAGGGGATTGGGGTAGGGCGATTTTGAGAGAGGTTCAGGAGCAGTGAGTTAGGTCGATTATCTCGGTTATTGCGTTATCTACCCCCTGAGTAGGCTGCGAGATTGATGTCAGTTACGCGCTCAAAGCACTGGAGCTCAATGTTGAAGAGGGTAGGGTTTTGATCAAAATCGGGGGGTTAAGTGGTTCGTCTAGGAAAACGTTGAGGTCTTGCATGAGAATGTCTCACTGTTCCATCTGTGGGACAAACTAGCGCATATTTGCCGCCTTATCACCCATTACTCATATCTGTAGGATTCTCTCCATCGTGATCGCCCAACGCTGCGGTCTTCAATCACAGGAGAGTCCCATGAAACTGTTGCACATCGATTCGAGCATCCTGGGCGACAATTCCGCCTCCCGCCAGCTGAGCCGTGAAGTGGTCGAAGCCTGGAAAGCCGCTGACCCAAGCGTGGAGGTGCTGTACCGCGACCTGGCCGCCGACGCCATTGCACACTTCTCTGCCGCGACCTTGGTAGCCGCAGGTACCCCTGAGGACATGCGCGATGCAGCCCAGGCCTTCGAGGCCAAGCTGAGCGCGCAAACCCTGGAAGAATTCCTGGCCGCCGATGCTGTGGTGATTGGTGCGCCGATGTACAACTTCACCGTACCGACCCAGCTCAAGGCCTGGATCGACCGCGTTGCCGTTGCCGGCAAGACCTTCCGCTACACCGAAGCGGGCCCGGAAGGCCTGTGCGGCAACAAGAAAGTGGTACTGGTGTCCACTGCCGGTGGCCTGCACGCTGGCCAGCCGAGCGGCGCCGGGCATGAAGACTTCCTGAAAGTGTTCCTGGGCTTTATCGGTGTCACCGACCTGGAAATCGTTCGCGCCCATGGCCTGGCTTATGGCCCGGAGCACCGCACACAAGCAATTGATGCTGCACAGGCGCAGATTGCCAACGCGCTGTTTGCTGCTGCCTGAGCCAGTCCGTAACCGCCAGCGTGAACATTGGGGGAGCAACCGTCAGGCGTGCTTCAGAATGTTGGCGGTGTGATCACCCAGATCACCACGGCATCCACCTCACCGGGGTTGCCGTAGCGGTGCGGCTCCTGGCTGGAGAAGCTGAAACTGTCGCCTTCACCCAGCTGAAAATGGCGTTCGCCCACCCACAGCTCGAAGCTGCCGCTCAGGATGTAGCCGGCTTCTTCGCCCTCATGGCTGTAGCTTTGCTGGCTGTAGGTGCCCGGGGGGAAGCGCGAGTGCAGGATCTCAAGCTGGCGGTTGGGCTGGGGGGTGAGCAACTGATCGACGATGCCATCTTCATAGTGCACGCTCAGGCGGCTGTTGCGCCGCACGACATAGCCCTGGTCCTCGGGCGCAGGGGTGGCCTCGCTGGCGAAGAACCACTGGATGGTCACGCCCAGGCTGCGGGCGATGTTGAACAGTGCCGGGATTGACGGGTAGGAGAGGTTGCGCTCCAACTGGCTGATGTAGCCGGCGGTCAGCTCACTGTGCGCAGCCAGCTCCGCCAAGGTCATGCCGCGGCGCTTGCGCAGGCCGCGGATGCGTGTGCCCAGAAACTGCGGCGCGGCGCCTCCGGCTTCGCTGGCGGGGGGCAGGGGGAGTTGGCTCATGCACGTCGGTCCATCGCAAAAGCCGCAGTATGTACAGCCTCAGAGCGACCAGGCAACCGTCAGGCCGTCGTGAATCGCTTCTTCGGCGGTACGTGGTGCCAGGCAGTCGCCAATGCGCCGCACTTCTACCAGACCGGCCAGCTCGCTGGCCAGGCTGTCTTGCGGCTGATGGCCCATGCACAGCACCAGCGTGTCGATGCCTTCGAAGATCATGGGTTCGCCGCTGGCGGTGTGCTCCAGGTACACCGTGTTGTCGTCGCTGCCGTACAAGCGCGCGTAAGGGGTGACAGGGATGCCCAGGCGATGCAGTTCGCCGGCGAGCTGGTCACGCACGTAAAGCGGCAGGTTCTCGCCGCAATGGGTACCGTTGACGGCCAACTGCACCTGGTGCCCCTCGCGTACCAGGCGTTCGGCGATGCCAGGGCCGATCCAGTCGCAGCGCCAGTCCATCACCAGCACCGAACGCCCCAGCTTCACTTCGTTACGCAGTACTTGCCAGGCGTCCACCACCTGCAGCTCGCCGCTGCGCTCGAACGCCGGCCAGTAGTGGGTGGCACCGGTAGCGGCAATGACCAGGTCGGGGTGTTCGCGTTCGACCAGGGCGCGGTCCACCCGGGTGTTGCGCACGACTTCGACACCGGCAAGGGCCATTTCCCGTTGCAGATTGGTACTGGCCCCGCCGAACTCGCTGCGCCGCGGTAGCAATTGGGCCAGCAGCACCTGGCCACCGAGCTGTGGGCCGGCCTCGTACAGCGTTACGTGGTGGCCGCGGGCGGCGGCCACGGCGGCAGCCTTCATGCCGGCGGGGCCGCCACCGGCGACGAGAATGCGCTTGGGCGTTGTGGTAGGCGTCAGCTGCCCATACTGCAATTCACGGCCGGTTTCTGGCCGCTGGATGCAGGAGATGGCCAAGCCGCGATGGAAGTGACCGATGCAGGCCTGGTTGCAGGCGATACAGGCGCGTACATCTTCGACCTGGCCGCGTTCGGTCTTGCTCGGCATCAGCGGGTCGCAGATCAGTGCGCGGGTCATGCCGCAAACATCGGCCTGGCCGCGTGCCAGGATCAGTTCAGCTTCCTGGGGCTGGTTGATGCGCCCGGTAACAAACAGGGGTATGGCCAGCTGTTGCTTGAAGGTGCCGGCTTCTCTGGCCAGATAGGCTGGCTCGATGGCCATGGGCGGGACTATGTGCACGGCGCCGCCCAAGGACGCCGATGTGCCGGCGACGATGTGCAGGTAGTCGAGTTGGCCCTGCAGGGCAATGGCTGCGGCCAGCGACTCGTCCTCGCTCAGCCCTTGGCTGTCGCGCTCGTCGGCGCTGATGCGCAGGCCGATGATGAACTGCTCGTCGGTGGCGGCGCGCACGGCGGCCAGCACCTCACGCAGAAACCTCAGGCGCTGTTCCAGATCGCCGTTGTAGCCGTCGCTGCGCAGGTTCACCCGCGGGTTCATGAACTGTGCGGGCAGGTAGCCATGGCTTGCCACCACTTCGACGCCGTCCAGCCCAGCCTGGTGCAGACGCCGGGCCGCACAGGCGTAGCCCTGGACAATTTCGTCGATCATCGGCTGGTCCAGTGCGCGCGGCATCACCCGGAAGCGTTCGTTGGGCACCGAGGACGCAGAGTAGGCAACCGCTAGCAGGCCGTCTGCCGATTCCATGATCTCCCGGCCGGGGTGAAACAGTTGCGACAGCACCACGGTGCCGTGTGCATGGCAGGCTTCGGCCAGCTGTCGATAGCCGTCGATGCAGGCATCGTCGGTGGCCATCAGCACATGCGAGGTGTAGCGGGCGCTGTCATGCACCCCCGCAACCTGCAGCACGATCAGGCCGACGCCACCGGCTGCACGGTCGCGCTGGTAGGCGATCAGCTTGTCGTTGACCAGGTTGTCGGTGGGCAGGCAGGTATCGTGGCCGGTGGACATGATGCGGTTCTTCAAGCGCTTGCCGCGGATCTGCAACGCTTCAAACAGGTGAGGGAAGGCGGTCTGCATACAGGCGGCTCCGGTGCGGTGTTGTTCTTGTTTTGTGTATGAAAGTGTAGCTCCAGTAAAAAATCAACTTGTTTTTTTACTGGTGCGCGACTAGGTTTTCATCACCCTCAGCGCGAGGGCGTGACCTCACAACAACAAGAAAAACGGGCCCTTGGGGGCACCGGCAGGAGGAAACTTAGATGCAGACAATTGCACGTGTTGCTGGCCTTTGGGCAACGTTGCTGGCCGTTGGCCTGGGCACTGCGCAAGCTGCGCCGCAGATGGTCGTGGTGGGCTATGGCGGCGCCGGCCAGAAGGCTCAGGACGAGGCAATCTTCAAGCCCTTCAGTGCCCAGGATGGCAGCAAGCTGATACAGAGCGAATACAACGGCGAAATGGCGCGGATCCAGGTGATGGCCGACACCGGCAACGTCGATTGGGATGTGGTGCAGATCGAGGGGCCGGACTTGATGCGTGGCTGTGAGGAAGGTATCTACGAACACCTCGACTGGCAGCGCTTGGGCCATGCCGCCGAGCTCATACCCGACGCGGCGCAGGATTGCGGCTCGGCTGCGCTGGTGTGGAGCGTGGCTATCGCCTACGACCGCAACAAGCTGGCGCAGGCACCGGCCTCGTGGGCCGACTTCTGGGACGTGAACAAGTACCCAGGCAAGCGCGGCTTGCGCAAACGTGCGGTGTATAACCTGGAGTTTGCCCTGCTGGCCGATGGGGTCAAGGTAGAGGACGTCTATCAGGTGCTGTCGACGCCGGCCGGGGTTGACCGTGCATTCGCCAAGCTCAGCGAACTCAAGCCCTATATCCAGTGGTGGGACGCCGGCGCCCAACCTGCGCAGTGGCTGGCTGCAGGTGATGTGGTAATGACTTCGACCTACAGCGGGCGCATCGCCGTGGCGGCGCAGCAAGGCAGCCCGTTGGCCGTGGTCTGGCCTGGAAGCCTGTATGGCATGGACTACTGGGCAATCATCAAAGGCTCGCGGCATGTCGACCAGGCCAAGCGGCTGATTGCCTATGCCAATCAGCCGGATACCCAGGTGCGGTATGTGCAGCAGATTCCCTATGGGCCGACCAACACCCAGGCAGCCGTCAGGCTTGACCCGGCCCTGGCCAGTTGGGTGCCCACTTCGCCGCAGAACTTGCAAGGGGCACTGGCGATGAATGTGGAATTCTGGGTCGACCATGGCGAAGAGCTGGAACAACGCTTCAATGCCTGGGCGAGCAAGTAGTTTCAAGCCTCCTCATCTATAGAGATAACCACCATGATCGCAACGGAACAGCGCTTGCGCCGGGAACTGGCTGCCTGCTATCGGCTGATCGCGCACTTTCGCATGAGCGACCTGATCTTCACCCACATTTCCTTGCGCCTGCCCGGGCCGGAGCATCACTTCCTGATCAACCCGTACGGGCTGCTGTTCGAAGAGATTACTGCCTCCAGCCTGGTAAAGATCGACTTGCAGGGAAGGCCAGTGCAACCTTCGCCACACCCGGTCAACCCGGCCGGCTTCGTCATTCACAGTGCTATTCATGCCGCTCGTGATGACGCCCAGTGCGTGCTGCACACTCACACCCGCGCGGGTTGCGCGGTAGCCGCGCTGGAGTGCGGCCTGTTGCCGGTCAACCAGATGTCCATGGAGTTTTACGGCCGGGTGGCTTACCACTCCTACGAAGGTATCGCACTGGATATGGACGAACAGCAGCGGTTGGTTGCCGACCTCGGCGACAAGCCGGTGATGATCCTGCGTAACCATGGCCTGCTTGCTACAGGGCGCAGCGTGGCCGAAGCATTCTTGCGCATGTTCTACCTGGAGAAGGCCTGTGAGATCCAGTTGGCAGCGCAGAGTGCCGGTCAACTGATACTGCCGCCGGCCGCAGTGTGCGTGCATACCGAACGGCAGTTCAATGAGCCGGAGCGGGGGTTGAAACAGGGTGAGCTGGCCGACCCGGATGCGCTGCAGCTGGCGTGGGCAGCGTTGTTGCGAATGCTGGAAAAGGTGGCGCCAGGTTATCAGGATTGAGGCTGCGACCCGCTGATTTGGCAGGGGTGTGTCAGGCCCGGCACTGGAACGCCTGCGAGGTCACGGCGGGAGTACATGTGTTCTCCTGTGGTTGGCCCCGTACTGGGGGCCAGTAACAGTCACTGTTGCGCAACGACGGCGGGTAACTGTGCTGGTCCGCTTTTGAGGAATAGCCTTATGCTGTAACGAAATATGTCCACAAAGCCTGTAGAAGGAAGTCGCAATGCCGCTCAAGGACCTGCTCATTGCCCTGGTGGTGATTGTCGCCTGGGGAGTCAACTTCGTGGTCATCAAGGTTGGCCTCGACGGCTTGCCGCCGATGTTGCTGGGGGCGCTGCGCTTCCTGTTGGTGGCGTTTCCGGCAATCTTGCTGGTCAAGCGGCCGAAACTGCCTTGGCGTTGGCTGATTGCCTATGGTGCGACGATTTCGCTGGGCCAGTTCGCGTTCCTGTTCCAGGCCATGTACAGCGGCATGCCGCCGGGCTTGGCCTCGCTGATCCTGCAGTCACAGGCTTTCTTTACGCTGGGGTTCGCGGCACTGTTTTTGGGTGAACGGCTGCGCCTGGCCAGTGTGTTGGGGCTGCTGATAGCAGCCAGCGGCCTGGCGTTGATTGGTAGCGAAGATGGTGGCCATGTACCGCTGCTGGCGTTGGTGCTGACCTTGTGCGGTGGTGCCATGTGGGGCATGGGCAACATCATTACCCGGCGTTTCGGCTCGGTTGACCTGGTGGCATTGGTGATCTGGGGCGGGCTGATACCGCCACTGCCGTTCCTGGCGTTGTCCTGGTGGCTGGAAGGGCCTGAGCGCATTGGCCATGCCCTGGCCAATATCAGCTGGAGCTCGGTGCTGGCACTGGTGTACCTGGCCTTCGTCGCCACCATGCTTGGTTACAGCCTGTGGAGCAAACTGCTGTCGCGCCACCCGGCCGGCAAGGTGGCACCGTTCTCGCTGCTGGTACCCGTGATTGGTTTGAGCTCGTCGGCGTTGTTGCTGGGCGAACGGCTGACCGCAATCCAGGGCTGGGGTGCCTTGCTGGTAATGGCGGGGTTGCTGGTGAACGTATTCGGCGCGCGTATCGGGCAAAGGTTGCGGGCGGTCACCGCGTAAGCCGCACAAATATGCTGCTTGGCGCTCTGTTAGAATCGGCCTCTTTATCCAGGTCAGCGGAGCGCTTTCATGATCATTACCACGACCAGCCAGCTCGAAGGTCGCCCGATTGCCGAATACTTGGGCGTCGTCAGCTCCGAATCGGTGCAGGGCATCAACTTCGTGCGCGATTTCTTTGCGCGTTTTCGCGACTTTTTCGGCGGCCGCTCGCAAACGCTGGAAAGCGCCCTGCGTGAGGCGCGTGAGCAGGCGACCGAGGAGCTCAAGGCGCGGGCACATCAGTTGCGAGCCGATGCGGTAGTGGGTGTGGATTTCGAAATTAGCATGCCGTCGGTGCAGGGCGGCATGGTCGTGGTATTTGCCACCGGCACCGCGGTGCGGTTGAAGTAGAGCGGTCTGCCACTGGTCGGCTGTCGTGCGATTGTCCGGGTGGTCCGCAAATGACCGGCTAGTCTCTTTTTTACAGGCCGCGTTTTCTGGGCGACTTTTCTGGTTGCCGGCGCGACTGCCACTGGAGGGAGACAGGGCATGAGCGAATCCTTTTTCGAAGACCTGAATGATGCGTTCCCGATCAACAGCCAAGTGCGTTGCGGCCAGGCGGCCTTCCGCCTCGGGTTCGCCCACATGACGCTGGATGATTCCGAACAGCTACAGCCTGCACACCTGCAGCGCAGTAAAAAAGGCCGCTTCATGCCGCGGGTTCCGCTGAAGAAGTGACCCCGCCCCAGTACATAACCCCGCCCAATGGCGGGGTTTTTATTGCGCTTTGTTGATCCGGCTCATGGCATTGCCGGGTAGCGCTCGCCGGCTGGCCAGGGTTGTGGTCTTCTGTCGTGGCATTCCAGCGACGGAGGATCGAATGCTCATGCGAGTCAGGGAACAGACGTATTGGCAGTGGGCCGACGCCCAGTTGCACAGCCGCAGCCACAACGAAGCTCTCAGTGACGGCACAACGCTGGATGTGCAGGTGCGCTTGTCACGTCTGGGGGCGACTCAGCTGTTTTTAGGGCTGTATGGAGCCGATGGGCGGGCAATGCTGGAGGAGTACTACCCTGCGCGGCCCGGGGAGACCATGACCCGTGCCTTGGTGTGGGGTGTGGACCGTGCCCGTGCGATGGCTACCGGTGCCCTGCCATTGCCGCAAAGCCGTTGCCGACGGCGCCAGGCATGAAAAAGCCCGGCCTATGCGGGCCGGGCTCAGATAAAGGTGAGAACCCTCAGTTGAGCGGTTCGATCACCTTGACTGCCTGCCGCTCACGGGCGGCGGGCCATTCTTGTTGCAGGGTCTGCAGCACGCGGCCGACGAATTCGGTATCGGCGGCGGCCTTCTTGCCGACGTAGCCCTGGCCACGGCGGTAGACCTTGAAGCGGGCACGCATGCTGGGCAGGTGCTCTTCGAATTCATCTTCGATCGTATTCGGTGGCAGGCGGTCGAGCCGCACCTCACCGGTTTGGCTAACCCACAGCAGGTGGTCGTCAAGGCTGTCCTTGCGTACAGCGAACAGCTGCGCCAGTTGGTCGATAGTCGGATTGTTGTTCAAGTTCATCAT
The DNA here is from genome assembly GCF_053557975.1 of Pseudomonas sp. XP2. NCBI lineage: Bacteria > Pseudomonadati > Pseudomonadota > Gammaproteobacteria > Pseudomonadales > Pseudomonadaceae > Pseudomonas > Pseudomonas sp. XP2. Next base: position 49,980 of record NZ_JBNRIK010000004.1, on the reverse strand, counting down.
AAAGCCCCCATTACCCATTCGTAGGTGATTTTCACAGTTGGCGCTACCACGGTGTAGCGCACTACCAACGCTGCTACAGCAGCATCGCAACAGGGGCTTTCTCACGCTGCCTTTTGGACAGTTCCCTCTCCACGGACGGCCTGCGTTACCGCGCAAGCCGTCTGGAACACCCTTGCCACCGCTCCCGATCAGGGAGACGGCTTCATCATGCACAAGGGCGATGAGCGGCGTCAATCATTTTGTAGTGAATATTTTTACTCACTACATTTCTGTCTTTTTGTTCGACAATCGCCGTTTCCACTACAGCCCGGACAGTATCTCGAAGGCTGCACGAACCCTGGCTTCGTTCGGGTAATTTCGATTGGCCAGCAACACTATTGCCAGCTGTTCACTGGGCACAAATGCGGCGTAAGCGCCGAAACCGCTAGTTGCACCGGTTTTGTTGTACCAGGCGGCCGGCAGTTGGGGCAGGGCGGGTTGCAAGCGCTTGGTTGGCTGCGGTTCACGGATCAGCCGCGCGCTGTTGCCATCTACCAGGGTGCCCAGCGTGACGGGGTAGGGATAACGCTCCCAGCCCAGGCCTTGGGTCATGGTGCCGACCTGGAAGTAGCCCTGCTGGGTGATGGCGGTTGCTTTAGCCAGTGCCGGTGGCAGGCCCTGGGGCTGCATGTGCAGCCGCACGTACTGCAGCAAATCGCTGGCGCTGGTCTTGATGCCGTAGGCTTCGTCGGCATACGGGCCGGGGCCGACGCGCACCGGTTTGTCGGCGTCGTCGTAACCTTGAGCATAAAGCCCCTGAGCACTGGCCGGGACCTGCAGATAGGTGTTTTTGAGGCCCATTTTTGCCAGCAGCCCCTCGGACATCAGCGTAGAAAACGGTTGATGCTGTGCCCGTGCGGCCAGGTCACCGAACAGGCCAAGGCTGGGGTTCGAGTAGCAGCGCTGGGTGCCGGGTTTGGCACGGGGTTGCCAGTGGCGGAAGAAATCGACGACCTGTTGCGGTGTCTGCACCGCATCGGGGAACTGCAAGGGCAGGCAGTCGGCACTGTAGGCACCCAGTTCCAGCACCGTCGCGTCGCCGATGGGCGCCCCGGCCAGTGCCGGATGATAGTGCTTGGCCGGGGCTTCAAGGTCCAGCTTGCCCTCGGCGCTGGCCAGCGCGGCCAGGGTGGCGGTGTAGGTCTTGCTCAGCGAACCGATCTCGAACAGCGTGTCTCGGCTTACAGGCACATTGTCGGCCTTGCTGGCCACGCCATAGCTGAAGTAGTGCGCGTGGTCGCGTGCGTAGATCGCCACGGCCATGCCGCTGATTCCCTGCGCCTGCATCAACGGGCGGATGATCTGGTCGACCTTGGCCTGCAATTGGTCGTCGGCCTGGGCGGCGGTGTGGCCCAGAATGAGTGTGATGACGGCTGCAAGCGCGGCCGGGCGGCAGAGGGGCATGAGCGGGTCCTTTTGCGGAGCGTGTCCGTTGAGCGATACCGATGGGGGTTCCGGCGTTAGCGGCGGAAAGCCGTAGACCTTATCGTCTGCCCTTGCACAATGACAAGACGGACACTGTGATGAAGTATTTGCGGATGTTATTCGACAATTTCACCCTGGCTTTGCTTGGGGTGGTTCTGATCGCCACCGTCCTGCCTTGCTCGGGCGATGGTGCGGTGTATTTTGGCTGGCTGACCAACCTGGCCATCGGCCTGCTGTTCTTCCTGCATGGTGCCAAGCTGTCGCGCGAGGCAATCATTGCCGGCGCCGGGCACTGGCGCCTGCACCTGCTGGTGTTTTCTTGTACGTTCGTGATGTTCCCGCTGCTTGGCCTGGCGCTAAAGCCTGTGTTCCTGCCACTGGTGGGCAACGAGTTGTACCTGGGCGTGCTCTACCTGTGTGCCTTGCCGGCCACGGTGCAGTCGGCCATCGCCTTTACCTCGCTGGCCCGCGGTAACGTGCCAGCAGCCATTTGCAGCGCGGCGGCCTCAAGCCTGCTGGGTATCTTCCTGACCCCCTTGCTGGTGATGATGTTGCTGGGCGCCAGTGGTGACACCGGTTCTGGCCTGGATGCCGTGCTGAAGATCACCCTGCAACTGCTGGTGCCGTTCGTTGCCGGGCAGGTTGCGCGGCGCTGGATCGGCGCCTGGGTCAAGCGCAATGCGCGTTGGCTCAAGGTGGTGGACCAGGGCTCGATCCTGCTGGTGGTGTACACCGCTTTCAGCGAAGCCGTGGTCACCGGCTTGTGGCACACGGTATCGCCGCAGCACCTGGCCGGGTTGTTCGCCGTGTGCGGGATTTTGCTGGCGGTGGTGCTATTTGGTACCCGTGTGCTTGGCAAGGCATTGGGCTTCAATCTCGAAGACCGCATCACCATCTTGTTTGCCGGCTCCAAGAAAAGCCTGGCTACCGGTGTGCCCATGGCTCAAGTGTTGTTCGTGGGCAGCGGTATTGGTGCGATGATCCTGCCGCTTATGCTGTTCCACCAGATCCAGCTGATGGTCTGTGCGGTGCTGGCGCAACGTTATGCCAGCCGTGAGCAGGGCGCCGAAGAGGCTTCGGCGGCGTCCTGAGCGCATGCGCAGTCCGCTACCGGAGCGGCCTTGTATCGCGATGGGCTGCAAAGCAGCCCATTTCTACCTGGCTTGGCCTGAAGCGCGTTCGCGCAAAGCCTTGCCGACCTCGGCCTCGATCTTGTAGGCCGGCGCTTCGAGGTCGTCATAGTTGCGCGTATAGCGCCGGGCAAATTCCTCCACCCCCAGCGCCTGATACTGCTGCACATGCTTGAGCTCGTGAGCCCACAGGGCCACGTTGTCCTCGGCGTCGCCGGCCCGGCGGAAGATGATCGTGTCGATCAGCGTCACGGCGTTTACATCGGGGTTCTGCAGTAACGCGTTGGCTGCGCTCATCTGCTGTTCGTCACCCACCCGGAAGCGCGCCGCATCGAGCACGGCAAAGTCGTACCAGGGTTCGAGTTGCGCACGGATATGCAGCGGGATCGGCTCGACGCCGCTGGCGGTGGCCTCATCCCTGGCCTGGCGCAAGGCGAACGTCAGGCTGGACGAGGCCATCACCTCCACATCCTTGAGAATCTGGCCGGCTTGCCCCGGGTCAATCGGCGCACAAAAACAGCCCATCAGGCACACTTGGTATTGCCCGGGCGGGCACGCTTGTTCGGCAAGCGCGGGCACCGTCAGCGTCAGGCCCAGCAGCAGGCTAATCCGCTTCATGCAGGGCCTTTTCGACAAACTGGCGGCTTGCATCCAGCACCTGCGATTGCACCCCTTCAGTGGCCAGCATGCGCCCGATCATCAACGCACCCACGCATTGGCTGATCAGCACCCAGGCCAGTTGATCATCCTCCAATGTCGCGCTCCAGGCCTGGTGCAGTTCGACCAGCCAGTGCTCAGCCTCTTCGCGCACCGGCGTTGCGGCCCGGGCGATTTCCACACCCAGCGGCGGGAGCGGGCAGCCGTTTTCGGGATTGTGCAGGTGGGCCAGGCTCAGGTACTGCTGCAGACAGCGGCCCAGGCGTTCGCGGCTGGCGCCCTGGTTGGCCAGGCGGGCCAGCGGGCTGTTGCGCAGCTCCTGGCGCACCACCTCGGTAAACAGGTCGTCCTTGGAGGGGAAGTGATTGTAAAAGGCGCCGCCGGTCAGGCCGATCGCCTTCATCAGCCCGGCCACCCCGGTACTGGCAAAGCCCCCGCGTTTGGCCAGCGCGCCGCTGCTGCTCAGCAACCGTTCACGGGTCTGCTGCTTGTGTTCGTTGGAGTAACGCATTCAATTGCCTCTGCAGGCGGGCTTGACGATGACGGTGATCATAACATAGCGTTCGTTTACTAAACGATCATTTACCAATGGAGGCAGGCATGCCAGAACAACAAAAAGTCGTGTTGGTGATCGGTGCGGGCGATGCCACGGGTGGCGAGATTGCCAAGCGCTTTGCCCGTGAGGGCTACATTGCCTGCGTCACGCGGCGTCAGGCTGACAAGCTGCAACCGCTGCTGGAGGAAATACGTGCCGCTGGCGGCTAGGCCCACGGCTTTGGCTCCGATGCGCGCAAAGAGCAGGAGGTGGCGGCGTTGGTCGAGACTATCGAGCGTGATATCGGCCCGATCGACGTGTTTGTCTTCAATATCGGCGCCAATGTGCCCTGCAGTATTCTCGAGGAAACCCCGCGCAAGTACTTCAAGATCTGGGAAATGGCCTGCTTTGCCGGTTTTCTCACGGCGCAAGCGGTTGCCCGGCGCATGGTCCGGCGTGAGCGCGGCACGATCCTGTTCACCGGCGCCACTGCAGGCACCCGCGGTGCGGCGGGTTTCGCGGCTTTCGCCGGGGCAAAGCATGGCTTGCGCGCTCTGGCCCAGAGCATGGCACGTGAGCTGGGGCCGCGGAATATCCATGTCGCGCACGTAGTGGTGGACGGTGCCATCGACACCGCTTTCATCCGCGACAGCTTTCCCGAGCGCTATGCCCTCAAGGACCAGGATGGCATCCTCGACCCGGCGCACATTGCCGACAGCTACTGGTTCCTGCACGCCCAGCCACGAGACGCCTGGACTTTCGAACTGGACCTGCGCCCCTGGATGGAACGCTGGTAAGCCCCTATCACCAAGCAAGGACTGTCACCATGAACAAGACTGTCGATTTCTTTTTTGACCTGGGCAGCCCGGCCAGCTACCTGGCCTGGACTCAATTGCCAGGCCTGTGTGCCCGCCAGGGGGCTACGCTGCACTTGCGGCCAATGCTGCTGGGCGGGGTTTTCCAGGCTACCGGCAATGCTTCGCCGGCCATGGTCCCGGCCAAGGGGCGCTACATGTTCACGGACCTGGCACGCTTTGCCGCGCGCTATGGGGTACCGTTCGGGCTGCCGCTGGGGTTTCCGGTCAATACCTTGACCTTGATGCGCGGGGTCATGGGTACCCAGTTGCGCGCGCCGGAGCAGTTGGAGTCGTTGCTGTCGGCGCTGTTCAATGGGCTGTGGGTGCAGCGGCGCAACCTGAGCGATAGCGCGGTTCTGGACGAAACACTGAGCCAGGCAGGGTTCGATCCGCAGGCTTTTCATGCGCTGGCGGCCGACGGCGAAGTAAAAGCAGCGCTCAAGCAGGCGACCGAGGTGGCAGTGGAGCGCGGGGTGTTTGGCGCGCCGACCTGCTTTGTCGGTGAGGCAATGTTCTTTGGGCAGGACCGTCTGGACTTTGTCGAGGAAGCGTTAAGTCAGGGTGCCAGCAGCTTTTCGACCTGAGTGCGTTCCCACAGGCTCAGCAGGTCGACCGGGTTGGTGCCGTAGCGCTGCCACTCCTCGATCCCGGCCTGATGGCCGTCGGGGCAGCGGCAACTGATGCAATGGGCAAGGCCTTCGGTATCCACGGCCAGTGTCAATTGCCAACCCTGGATGTCGACATCGACCAGGCCGCCATCGCGGCGTGCACTCACCTGCAGGTGATGCACGCCAAGTGCAGCGTTACGCAGGCTCTGGTAAATGGCCCGGGTGTTCAGCGAACCGCTGCGCGTCAAGGTCAGAAATTCGCCGGCGTGTTTGCGCTGATAATCTCGGCCTCGTCCGGGCCGATGTTTTTGAAGCTGTGCGGCAGGGTAGTGGGGATGTAGTAGCCGTCGCCCGAGTTGAGCACGCTGACTTGGCCATCGACCCAAAGCTCCACGGTGCCGCGGGTGACCAGGCCACATTCTTCGCCCTCGGCATGCACGATCGGCTCGCCCGAATCCGCACCCGGTGCATACAGTTCGCGCAGCATGCGCATCTGCCGGCCTTCGACACTGGCACCAACCAGCAGCATGCGCAGGCCGTTGCGGCCCAGGTCTGGCTGCTCGGCGCCCCGGAAGACAAAGCGTTCTTCGCGCACCGGCTCGTCGAAACTGAAGAACTCCGCGAGGCTCATGGGAATGCCTTCGAGCAGTTTTTTCAGGGAACTGACCGAAGGGCTGACGCGGTTCTGCTCGATCTGCGAGATCGTCGAATTGGTCAGCCCGCTGCGGCGGGCCAGTTCCCGTTGGGAGAGGTTGTTGCGTTCACGCACCAGTTTGAGTCGCGTCCCCGTGTCCATAGCCGCCTTGTAATCAGAGGTGTAAAAAATAATGAGCGACGCGCATTAAAACACACTCTGCACGCTTGCGCGCTGTGCTTCTCAGACACGCTGGTCGCGCGGCATCGGCCATAGCCCGACCAGCAGCAACAGGGCGGCCACGGCCAGGAATGGCAGGCGCGGATCAAGGGCATAAACCAGGGTGCCAGCCAGCGGGCCGATCACCGCCCCCATGCCTTGGGCCGCACCAATGGAACCGGCTGTGGCGCCCTGCTCGGAGGCGTGCATGGCGTTAGCCGCCAGCGCAGAAAAGGACGGGAAGACAAAGCCCATGCCCGCTGCCGCGATGAAATAGCAGCCCCATAGCGCAGGTGCGGTGGTGGCGAGCGAGCCGCAGGCAAAGCCCAGGGCTGAGACCGTGGCGCCTGTGCGGATCATTTTCAGTGGCGGCCATTCCAGTTTGCGCAGCAATACCTGTGACAGCATCAATGCCACGCCCACCGTGGTCAATGCGATGCCGGCGGCCTGGGCGGCCTCTGCAGGGCCCAGGTGCAGGCGGTCAATGGCGAAGAAACCGACGATGATCTGCGACACGGTGACACTGAGCATGGCGCTGAATGCTACCAGCAGGGGCCGGCGCAGGCGTGGGTCGTTCAAACGCACTGGGCTCGGGGCATGGTTGTGGGGCAGCGCCTGCGGCTTGAGGGTGAACAACAGCACGAGAAAGGCACTGGCCGGCAGCAGCGACATGATATGAAAAGGCAGGCTCAGACTATGCCTGGCCAACAGCGCCGCCATCGCCGGCCCCACCACCAGGCCGACAGCGTTGGCCGCCCCCAGCGAGGCCATGGCCCGAGCACGACGCTGCGGCTCGACATGGTCGGCGATCAGCGCATTGCAACCTACCGGGATAGCCGCATAGAAGACACCGATGCAGCCGCGTGCGACCATCAGGCCGATGAACGCTGCGGTCGCCCCCGGCAGCCAGCGCAGCGCGCCTTCCACAAACAGGCATAGCAGCCAATAAGCCAGAGTAAAACCGGCGGTGCCCAGCAGCAGAACGCGCCGGCGCCCCAGGCGGTCTGCCGCCCGGCCCCAGGGCCGCGCCAGCAGCACCCACACCACGCCGGCCACAGTCACGGCGGCACCCGCCTGCCAGGTGGCCATGCCGAGCTGGCGGGCAATCGGGCCGATCAGGGCGACGAAGGCCATCATCGACATGGTACAGGCCATGTTGGCCAGCAGCAGCGGACGCAAGTCCAGGGTGCTGGCAGGTTTAAGGGTTGCAGGATCCTTTGCGACGTTCATTGGGCAGTCCAGGGCAGTAAGGCAATAGAAACCGATATTATTAAGAATTGTTATCGATTGTCGAACGGCCCGGGCTATTGCAATTCATTCGCTGCGGCGCAGGGGGCCAGGCCACATGCTACGCAACACACCGTCGCGGCGCACCCATGCGTGCATCAACGCTGCCGCCACATGCACCAGCACGGTGGCGAACAGCAGGTAGCCGGCCCAGCCGTGTGCCATGCGCAGCACGGCATACAGTTGCAAGTTGTGCGGGGCGATGGCCGGCAAGCCCAGCGGGCGAGGGTAGTCGCCCGCTGACAGCATTGCCCAGCCCAGTAGCGGCATGGCTAGCATCAAGCCATAGAGCAGCAGGTGCGATGCCCCGGCGGCCCAGCGCTGCAGGGTGGGCAGGTCTCGCGGCAAGGGTGGGTGAGGCACGGCCAGGCGCACCCCGATACGCAGCACGACCAGCACCAGCAGTGCCAGGCCGGTGGCCTTGTGCAGCCCGATGAGTACAGGGTGGCGTAGCGACAGGTCTGCAACCATGCTCACGCCAATGAACAGCATGGCCAGGATCAGCACGGCCATCAGCCAGTGCAGCAGGCGGGCGAAAGGGTGGAAGGCTTCGGGTTTCATGGGCGGGCTCCGGTGCTGAGCGATTCACGGCTGCGGCGGTTGAACGATTCCGAGTAGGCAGCCGAACGGGCGGCGAGGATGGGGTCGGCAGATGCCTCTATGCCTCGGGGCAGGATCAACGGGTCGAAGTTGACGTCGCGGCATGCCCCCTGTTCGGGGGCGTCGACCTGTTCCAGCACCAGGGTGCCGGCGTCTACGCTGCGCCGTTCGGCAGGCCAGGGCCGGGCAGGGTCGTCCACAGCATCGCCGGGTTCAGCCAGCACGAGGCGAAGCGTCCAGCGTAACGGGCCCTGGGCCAGGCGTTGCTGCAGGTCGTGTTGCAGAAACTGTTTGTCATCAATCTGGGTGGGCAGCGCGGCAAACGCGGTTTGTGGCTCAAGCTGCCAGCGCACCGGGTGGCGGGCGCCGCTTGCATCTATCAGCTGAAAGGCATTGATGCTGTGGTATTGGGTGCTGGCGAAGCTGTTGCTGGGCTTGTAGCCCGCCGCCCACTGGCGAAATGCTGCGCTTTCCGGGTGGGCTGCGAAGAACGCCTGCATGCTGGCGGGGTTCGGTTTGCCGGTGGCCGGGTCTGGCGTACTCGCCAGTACTTGCTCGTAGAACCCTTGCGGGGTGCTTATCGCCAGCACAGGCGGGGTGTTCATGCCGGTGCGCCAGACCTGCCCGTCGTCGGTGCTCAGCTGAATGGCCAGGCTGCGTACGGGTATGCTTGTGTCCGGGGCATACGGGTTGGCGCCACCAATGGCGAAGCGGCCGATCACCGGGACACTCGCCTGGCTGAATACGCGCGCCGTGGACAGGTTGGCGGCCTGCCCGCTGGCCTGGAAGTAGCCACTGACACACAGGCCCTTGGCGTGGTTCTTGCGGTAGCCTGGGTAGTGCCCGGCTTGGGCCTCGAAGGTGTCAATGATGCGCTGTGGTGTCAGCCGGGTTTCGCCAAGCCAGCCGGCGGCATAGGCAAAGCCGGCACCTGCGGCCAGCATCACGGCGCCGATGGCAGCCAGGCGCAAGGCTTTCGCCGGGCCGTGCAAAGGTGAGTTCATGGTCATCGTCCGGTTTGGTGAATGTGCCAGTACGACGGGGCAGGGAAAAATTTATTCCATCGACGGGAATAGAATTTCCTGGTGGGCGTCTGCCTTTACAATGACTACTTCAAAGGCCGGGACTTTGCCATGCATGATCTGGACGACCACCAGTGGCGCGAGCTGCTGGCCCGCCTGCGCCGTTTTGCCGTGTGGCTGACCCGCGAGCCGGGCAGCGCCGATGACCTGGTGCAGGCCACGGTCGAGCGGGCCCTGAGCCGACGTGACCAGCAACGCGATGCCGAGGCGCTGCGGGCTTGGCTGTTTACCATCCTCTATCGGCTTTTCCTTGACGGTAAGCGTCGCGACCGCCTGCATGCGCGCTGGCTGTCGTGGTTCGGCCGTGCCGAGAGCGAGGAGGAGCCGCTCGGGGCCAACCTTGAGGCGATTGTCCTGGCCCAGGCCGACTTGCAGGCATTTGCCCGGCTGACGGCCGAACAGCGCGCCTTGTTGCTGCTTATCAGCATCGAAGGCTTGAGTTACAAGGAAGCTGCCCAGGCCTTGGGCATCCCCATCGGCACTGTGATGTCGCGCCTGTCGCGCGCCCGCAGTGCCTTGCGCGAACTGACCGAGGGCAACCCTCAGCCCCCGGCCTTGCGGAGACTGAAATGACGCGTCTGATCCCCAGCGAAGACGAATTGCACGCTTACGTCGATGAGCGCCTGGCGCCTGCGCGCCGGGCCGAAGTGCAGGCCTGGCTGGCGGCCAACCCGCAGGCTGCGGCACGGGTGGAGGGCTGGCGCGCCGATGCCCGCCGGTTGCGTACGGCGCTGGCCGGGTTTGGCGAACTGCCCGGGGCGGCGCAGCTGGACCTTGGGCAGTTGCGTCGGCAATTGCGCCAGCGTCGGCAGCGGCGCTGGGCCACCGCGGCGGTGGTCGTGCTGGCATTGGGCGTCGGAGGGCTGGGCGGCTGGCAGGTGCGCGATGCGTCCCTGGCACGAGCCGACCAGCCCATGGCCGATGCTGTCCAGGCGCACCGGTTGTTTGCCGCCAGCGAGGCGCTGGATATCCAGGCCAGTGATCCAGGGCAGTTGCACGACTGGTTGGGGCGGCATTTCAGCCGCGTTGGGCAATTGCCGGACCTGGCGGGCTATGGCTTCAAACCGGTGGGGGCGCGCTTGCTCAGCAACGAGCAGGGGCCGGCGGCGCTGCTGGTGTTTGAAGATGGCAAGGGCCAGCGCATCAGCCTGTTCCTGCGCTCACCGGGCGAGCTTTATCGGCGCATGCCAGACGGGCAGCGGGTTGATGGCCAGCTGGAGGCGCGGTACTGGTCGCATGGGGCTTACAACTTCGCCTTGGTCAGCGCGGCGGACGATGCGCGTGGGGCCGGGGTGGGGGAGGCGTTGCGGTTGGGGTTGTGAGTGCTCGCCATAACAATTTCAGCGCCTGTGCGATCGAGCGCCGCCCGCGCGGCGCTCGGTCTAACCGGCACTACAAGCCCCAAGGCGTGTACCTTGGGCCCACACCAGAATCAGCTCAACTCCAACCAGATCGGCGCATGGTCCGAGGGCTTTTCCATGCCACGCAGTTCATAGTCCACGCCCGCTGCCTTGAGACGCGGCACCAGGTGCTGCGAGGCCATGATCAGGTCGATGCGCAGGCCACGTTTGGGATCGTCCTCGAAACCCCGGCTGCGGTAGTCGAACCAGCTGAAACGGTCGGTCACGTCGGGGTGCAGGTGGCGGAAGCTGTCAACCAGGCCCCAGCCTTTCAAGCGCTCCATCCACTCACGCTCTTCAGGCAGGAAACTGCACTTGCCAGTCTTCAGCCAGCGCTTGGCATTGTCTGGGCCGATGCCGATATCGCAGTCCTGCGGCGAGATGTTCATGTCACCCATTACCAGCAGTGGCTGGTCGTTGCGGAACTGGCCTTCCAGCAGTGCCTGCAGGTCGCTGTAGAAACGCTGCTTGGCCGGGAATTTGGTGGGGTGGTCGCGGCTTTCGCCCTGGGGGAAATAGCCGTTCATGATGGTGATCGGGTTGCCATCTGCATCGGCGAAGGTGCCCCAGATGAAGCGGCGCTGGGCCTCTTCTTCATCGGTGGCAAAGCCTTTGTGCAGGCTCAATGGAGCCTGGCGCGACAGTAGAGCCACGCCGTAGTGGCCTTTCTGGCCGTGGTAGTGCACGTGGTAACCCAGCGCCTGCACGTCGGCCAGCGGAAACTGATCGTCGCTGACCTTGGTTTCCTGCAGGCCGATCACGTCCGGCTGGTGCTTTTCGATGAGCGCTGCCAGCTGATGCGGGCGTGCTCGCAGGCCGTTGATGTTGAAACAGACGATCTTCATGGAAAGACAATCCCGGTAAAAGGCGGGATGCTAGCCGACATCGCCCCACATCACCAGCGTGGCGGCCTCCGGCCCCTGCTGCTAACGTGCTGTAGGGGGTGAACGAAGCGCGGTGGTGCACCTCCAAGGCAATGTACGCCCATTCCAGGAGGTCTGCCCGCAATGCCCGAAACCACTGCCGCCCCGGCTCAAGTCTGCCTGCTTGATGATGGCTATAGCCGCGAAGCGCGTTCGCTGCTGTACAACGCCTACCGCCACGAACCCACCTTCGCCTATATCTTCGAAGCCCAGCGCCCGGGGTATGAGCGACGCTTGCGGGTAATGGTGCGCGAATGGGTGCGCCAGCATTTCTACCTGCAATTACCTGCCATCGGCTTGCTGGTGGACGACCGCCTGATTGCCATGGCCCTGATCGTGCCGCCGGTGCGCCGGTTGGGCGTTGCCGACAGCTGGGCCTGGCGCCTGCGCATGATCCTCGGCACTGGCCTGCGCTGCACGCGGCGTTACATGGACTACCAGGCCGCCCTGGCCACCTGCCTGCCCACCGATCAGGTGCATGTGTTGCCACTGCTGGGGGTACATCCGCAATTTCAGGGCAAGCATTACGGGGAGCAATTGTTACAAGCCGTGCACGACTGGTGCGCGGATCAACCAGGCACCCAGGGCGTAGTGCTCGACACCGGCAATGAGCATTACCTGGCCTTTTACCAGCGCCAGGGCTATGAAGAAATTGGTGAGGTCGCTGTAGGACCGATCCGGGAACGGGTGTTCTTCCATCCCAATCCAGTCTCTTCAACGTCCACTTTTGCCTGAACATCCCGCCAGGCGGCTCCCTTGAGCGCCTGGCTCTGGTAGCATTTGCCGCATGACGTATTCAGGAAGATTGACCTGGGGCCTGGTTTTCTGGGCCGCCAGTTTCGCAGCATGGGGCCAGAGCGAGTTGCTGGTGAAGGTAAAACCAGCCAACAAGGCGCTCAAGGCCAATGTCGAAGGCTATATAGGCACCCTTGGTGACCGCGATGAAGAAGCATTGTTACGCTTCAGTCGCGGGGCAGAGGAGCAGGCGCGCAAAGCCGCGCAGGCACTTGGCTACTACCAGGCGCAGATCGACAGCGAGGTCAAGCCGCCCAGAGATGCAGACCATTCCCCGCAACTGGTCATCAGCATCAACCCGGGCGAGCCGATTCGCCTGCGCAACGTGACCGTGCGTATCGAAGGCCCGGCCAGCGAAATGAAGGCCTTTCGCATGCCCGACAGCCGGGCGCTGCGCGCAGGCGAACAGCTCAACCACGGCCATTACGAAGATGCCAAGCGGCTGATCCAGAACCAGGCGTCGCGCTACGGCTTTTTCAGCGGCCGCTTCAGCCGTCAGCGCCTTGCGGTCGACCCTCAGGCCGGTGTGGCCGATATCGAACTGGTCTACCAGAGTGGCCCGCGCTATCACCTGGGCGCCGTCACCTTCGGCGGCGACACGCCGCTGGACGACGACCTGCTGCAGCGCATGGTGTCGTTCAAGCCAGGCACGCCCTACGACTCGGAACTGATCGCCGAACTGAACAATGACCTGCAATCGAGCGGCTATTTCGAAGGCGTACGGGTGGATGCGGCGCCCACTGCTGCCGTGGGTGAAGAAATCCCGGTGGATGTCCGCCTGGAAACCCGCAAACCACGCACCATGGGGCTGGGGCTGGGCTTCTCGACCGACGTCGGTCCGCGTGGCAAGGCCAACTGGACCCGCCATTGGGTCAACCCGCAGGGCCACAGTTACGGTTGGGAAACCGAGCTGTCCGCCCCCCGACAGAACGTTGGCCTGTGGTATGACATCCCCCTCGACCCGCCACTGACCGACAAGCTGCGCTTTGCCGGTGGTTACCAGAACGAGGAGCTGGCAGGTACCGATACACTCAGCAAACTGCTGACAGTGGGCCCAGAGTGGCACAGCAAGCTGCCCAGCGGCTGGCAGCGGGTCATTTCGCTCAAGTACCAGCGCGAGGAGTATCGCCTGGGTGACGATTCCGGGCTGAGCAACCTGCTGATGCCTGGCGTGAGCTATTCGTTTCTGCGCAGTGACAATCGCATCGATCCGCACAACGGCTACCGCCTGCAGTTCGATGTACAAGGGGCCAAGGAAGGGCTGGTTTCCGACACCAACCTGTTGCACGGCAACGTACTGCTCAAGGGCTTGACCACGCTTGGCCACAACCACCGCCTTCTGGGGCGCGTGCAGTTCGGTGGCAGTGCCACCAACGGCTTCAAGAACAACATTCCGCCGTCGCTGCGCTTCTTCGCCGGTGGCGACCAGAGCGTGCGTGGCTATGACTACCAGACCCTGTCACCGAAGAACAGCGATGGCGACCGCATCGGCGGGCGCTACCTGGTAGCCGGCAGTGTCGAGTACCAGTATTCGCTGACTGAAAAGTGGCGGATCGCGACGTTTGTCGACCAGGGGAACTCGTTCAACAACCTTGAGCTACCCAGCCTAAAAACCGGTGTCGGTTTTGGTGTGCGCTGGGTATCGCCGGTCGGGCCGTTGCGACTCGACCTGGCCAAGGCGCTGGATGACGAAGGGGGCATTCGCCTGCACTTTTCCATGGGGCCTGAGTTGTGAAACGCGTGATCAAGTACATTCTGCTGGGCCTGCTAGGTGTGGTCGCGAGCCTGGGCGTAGGGCTGGGCCTGTTGCTGGGTACCGAAGCGGGCAGCCGCTGGACGCTGGGCAAAGTGCCAGGGCTTGAGGTGGCTGATTTCCAGGGCCGCTTGGCGGGCAGCTGGCAGGCCAGCGTGCTGCGCTGGGCCGATGGTGGCAATACAGTAGAGGTGCAGGCACCGCTATTCGCCTGGTCGCCTGCCTGTCTGATGCGCGCCACTCTGTGCATCGACCAGTTGCAGGCACAACGCATTGACATGGCCTTTGCGCCAAGTGCCGAGCCGGCCGACAGCGGCCCGCTGCAGTTGCCAGCGCTGCGCTTGCCGCTGGCCATCGAGCTGGGCGAAGTCAAGGTCGGCCAGCTGCGGCTGGATGGCAGTGACCTGCTGGGTGACCTGCAACTGGCGGCGCACTGGACCGGCACCGGGATGCGCATCGACAGCCTGCACCTGCAGCGCGATGAGCTGCAACTGGACCTGCAGGGCGACCTGCAGCCCGAAGGTGACTGGCCATTGCAACTCCAGGGGCAGCTGCAACTGCCCGCCGTAGACGGCAAAGCCTGGCAGCTGGCGCTGACGGCAACCGGAGAATTACAAAAGACCCTGAAACTTGCCGGCACCAGCCGTGGTTATCTCGACGCCACGCTGAGCGGGCAGTTGCAAGCGTTGGCCGAGCATCTGCCGGCGACCCTGCAGATTCGTTCAGAGGCGTTCAAACCGGCGGGCTCGTTGCCCGATACGTTGCAGTTGAATCAGCTCGTGCTTGATGCCAAGGGCGATCTGCTCAAGGGCTATCAACTGTCGGGAACGGCCAACCTGCCGGCTGAACAGTCGCCGATCGCGTTGGCGCTGTCCGGGTTGGTCGACAGCAAAGGCGCCAGGCTCGATGCCCTTGACCTGACTGCCAGCGACACCCAGCGAGTGAAACTGCAGGCCACGACCGACTGGCAGCAAGGCCTGACCGCCGATGCGCAGCTGGACTGGCAGGACTTCCCGTGGTTGCGGCTGTACCCGCTGGAGGCGCCGCCCGAGGTCACCCTCAAGCGCTTCAGTACCCAGGTGCATTATCGCGATGGCAATTACCAGGGCACCTTCAAAGGCGACCTGGACGGCCCGGCAGGGGCGTTCAGCCTGGCCAGCCCGTTCGAAGGTGACCTGACCCAGGTGAAACTGCCGCAACTGGCGCTGACCGCCGGGCAAGGCAAGGCTGCCGGCAGTGTGGCCGTGCGTTTTGCCGACACTTTGGCTTGGGATGTCGACTTGCAGCTTTCGGCGCTCGACCCGGCGTATTGGCTGGCGGAGCTGCCGGGCACCTTGGCGGGGCCGCTGCGCAGTAAAGGCGAGATGAAGGGCGAGGTGCTCACCCTTGATGCCCAACTTGACCTCAAAGGCCGCCTGCGCGGCCAGCCGGCTGTGCTCAAGGCCGAAGCGCAGGGGGCAGGGCAGAGCTGGACCCTCGGCGCCTTGGCGATCCAGCTGGGTGACAACCGTATCAACGGCAGTGGCAGCTTGCAGCAGCGCCTGGCCGGGCGAATCGACCTTGACCTGCCGCGCCTGGGCCAGCTGTGGCCAAGGCTGCAGGGCCAGGTCAAGGGGCGGCTGGATGTTGCCGGCACCTTGCAGGCTCCGCAAGGCACGCTGACCTTGCAGGGCCAGCGCTTGGCCCAGGCCGAAAACCGGCTGCAACAGCTGGACCTGGATGCCCGCCTGGACAACGCCCAGCGCGGTGTGATCGAGCTAAAGGCCACTGGCATTCACCTGGGCGACACGGCATTGGGCACGCTGCAGGCCAACGGCAAAGGCGACATTCGCCAGCAAGCCTTGACCCTGGCGCTGGATGGCCCGCAGCTCAAGCTTGACCTCGGTCTGGATGGCCAGTTGAGCAAGGGTGACTGGCGTGGCCGCCTCGCGAGTGGGCGCATCCAGGCCGGTGGCCAGGATTGGCGGCTGCAATCGCCGGCACGCCTGCAGCGCCTGGCCAGCGGCCAGCTGGACTTCGGTGCCCATTGCTGGCGGTCTGGCCAGGCCAGCCTTTGTGGTGACGACCAGCGCCTGGCGCCCGAGCCGCGCTTGCGTTACCACCTCAAGCAGTTCCCGCTGGACAGCCTTGCACAGTGGCTGCCAAAAGACTTCGCCTGGCAGGGCCTGCTCAATGCGGATATCAATCTGGACATCCCGGCCAGCGGCCCCAAAGGCAATATTGTCATCGATGCCAGTGGCGGCACGCTGCGTGTGCGCGACAAGGGCCGTTGGGTCGATTTCCCCTATCAGGCCCTGCGTGTCGACAGCACGTTGGCGCCACGGCGTATCGATACCCGCCTGGCCTTCCGTGGAGAGCGCCTGGGCGAGCTGAATGTCAATACGCGCCTCGACCCGCTGGGCAAGAACAAGCCGTTGTCAGGTGATTTCCGCCTGGCCGGGCTGGACCTGTCGGTGGCGCGCCCGTTCGTGCCGATGGTCGAACGCCTGGCCGGGCAGCTCAACGGCAGTGGCCGGCTTTCAGGGACCTTGCTGACACCACAGGTCAACGGCAACCTGATGCTCAGCGGCGGTGAAGTGAGTGGCGCCGAGTTGCCGGCCAGCCTTGAGGACCTGTCGTTGCAGGCGCTGATCGCCGGCGAGCAGGTGCAACTCAATGGCAACTGGCGCAGCGGCGATGCAGGGCGGGGCCAGTTGAGTGGCAACCTCACGTGGGGCCAGGCGCTGGGCATGGACCTGCGCCTGCAAGGCCAGCAACTGCCAGTCACGGTTGAGCCCTATGCAACGCTGGAGGTCGCCCCGGACCTGACCTTGCGCCTGATCGACGACAAACTGGCGGTTACCGGCAAGGTGCAGGTACCCAAAGGCAAGATCACCGTGCGTGAACTGCCGCCGTCAACCGTGAAGGTATCGGATGACACGGTAATCGTTGGTCATCAGACCGAAGAGGGCAAACCGCCCATGGCGATGGCCATGGACATCGATGTCGAAGTGGGCCGCGACAAGTTGTCGTTCAGCGGCTTTGGGCTCACTGCCAACCTGCTCGGCCACGTACATATAGGCGACAACCTCGATACCCGTGGCGAGCTGAGCCTGGCCGACGGCCGTTACCGTGCCTACGGCCAGCGCCTGACCATCCGCCGCGCGCGCTTGCTGTTTGCCGGCCCGATCGATCAGCCCTACCTGGACATCGAAGCCATACGCACGGTCGATGACGTGATTGCCGGTATCCGCCTGAGCGGCAGTGCCGAGCAACCCACGACCAAGGTGTTTTCGGAACCGGCCATGAGCCAGGAGCAGGCGCTGTCGTACCTCGTGCTGGGGCGGCCTCTGGGCAACGCTGGCGAGGACAACAACATGCTTGCCGAGGCAGCGTTGGGCCTGGGGCTGGCTGGCAGCGCCGGCATCACCGGCAGCCTGGCATCGAGCCTGGGCATCGACGACTTCCAGCTGGACACCGAAGGCTCGGGCAACACCACCAGCGTGGTCGCCAGCGGCAACATCACCGAGAAGCTGAGCCTGCGTTACGGCGTGGGTGTGTTCGAACCCGCCAACACCATCGCGTTGCGTTACAAGCTGAGCAAGAAGGTGTACCTGGAAGCCGCCAGCGGGCTGGCCAGCTCACTGGACATCTTCTACAAGCGCGATTTCTGAAGCGGTGCCGGGGCGGCCGTCAACGGACGGTGGCCGCCTCGATAAATTCATTGGTATCGGGTGAGGGCTGCGGATCAGGGGCACGTACCGGGACGATCAGGTTGGTGTATTCGTCTATCAGCCGGTTCAGGGCTTCCGGCGGTTCGCTGGCCTGGAACTGCATGCGGATCTGTACTTCGTCAGGGTCACGGCTTTCGCCCTGACGGCCTTGACCGCCGATGGTGACCTTGAAGCTTGCAGTCTTGTTCTCGCTTGCGGTCTGCAGTGCCTGTTGCGCTTCGGTCCCTTTAACCCGTACCGAGAGGTCGACCTGCATTCGCTCCAGGGCCAGGCCCTTGGGCGATACCAAGGCAAACAGGGGGACGCGCATGATGTGTTGCCCATCCATGGCCACCTCGACCATCTTGGCTTTCATGGGGGCGCCCAAGGCGTCGCTGTCGCACTCGAAGAACTGGTCGAACAGGTTGATGTACTGTTGTGCAATCAGGCTGTTGGTGGCGCTGGCGGCTTCTTGCAGGCCACGGGTGATCTCACGCAGGTCAATGGAGGTCATCGGGGCAGGGGGCTTGTTCATGGGTTCGACTCCTCAGGCCAGGTGTGCCCCCCGGCGCTGGCCAGGGGGGCTGTTTTGCGGGGCAGGGAGCGTCTCAAGCAGTACCGGTAGTTACATCGGCAGCAGGACCTTTCAAGGTATCGGCCTGGGAAATCTCGTCCTGGCTTTTCAGTTCGGCGGTTCTGACCACCGTTGGCTTGGTTGCCGCATCGGTCAGGAACTCGATCACCCTCATCATTGCTTCAGGCGGCTCCTGGCGCTTGAGCGTGGTATTGAAGGCGTAGCGGGCGCGGGTGTCGGTCTTGCGGGTTTGTGTGGACTTATGGCTGACGCTGCCTTTCACATTCAGCCTGAATGGCCCCCAGCCCAAAGAGCCGGTCAGATCGGCACTCATGTCCTTGCTGGAAGTGTCTTCCGACATCTGGTTGATGACCAGTTCGAACTCGACATTGCCTTCCTCGATGGAAATGTTCGGGTGCGTGATGGCCGCAAGCAGCGGCACCTTCATGGTCTTGCTGACCACACCTTTGTATTCACCCTGTTCGTCGACGATGGTTTCGTCGTAGTCGAACTGGATGGCGACGGCCTTGCCGTCCTGCACGCACACCTGCATCAGGAAGTCGGCGTATGACTTGCTCGCAGTAACCTGTGCCTGGACCATGGCCTGCAGGGGACCTGCGATCATGCGATCCATTGGCAAGGCGTTGATCACGGATCCGATGAGGCTGTTGTCTATCGACATGCTTGATTGCTCTTGTTGTTGAAGGGAAAAGTGGCCACCTGTGGCGGCCTAACGGGTTGGCCGTCAGCGGGCGTAGTTCTCCTGACGGCGGATGTTGCCGATCTGACGCAAGCTCAGACCGTACTTGTTGGCCAGCAGGCTGCGTGAAAGGCCATCGGCGCTTTCCTTCTGGATCTGCTGGTTACGCAACTGGCGCAGAAAGTGGTCAGCCTTGGGGATTTCCAGGGCTACCCCGGCAAAGCGTTTGATCAATGCGTCGAGCGCCTCGGCCGGCAGCACGTCGGCCAGCTTGGTGCGTTCGCGGTACTTGGGGATGTATTTGGGCCTGCCGCCGTAGGCGCAGGTCAACTGGTAGGCGTCGTCGATGCCGATACAGTCGACCAGGGCCTGCAGCGAATGGGGCAGTTGGCTGATATCGATGAGGCTCAAGTCTGGTAATTCCATATGGCGCTCCTTCTGGATGGGGGAATGTGCGACCCGATCACCAGCGGCGTTATGTCGACGGTGTGAGCAAATTCTGTGTGACAGCCACCGCGCGTCGCTAGGCGACATATGGGGTGCGGTTTGTAGCCTCGGTGAACAGGGATTGCAGGCAGCGATATCCTGCGGTGTAGGACGTGTCTTCAGCATGTGGCTGTGGCGGTTGATTACCCATAAGGGCGCTACGCTCATCGAGTGATGGGGCGGGGTACCCTCAGTTGCAGGGGTAACTGCTCAGCAGGCTGGCGCTGCGCAGGTAGGCCTGGGGGGAGGCGAGCATGCTTTCTGGCAGCGTCCGCCAGTCGACCACCAGGCACAAGGCATGCAGTGGCTGGCCGCCGCGCTGACCGATGACCGTGTCGGAAAAACTGCGGCGATACAGCGCCTGGGTCTGGTGCAGCGGTTGCACATGATCGGCTTGGGCCAAGGTCAGCCGCGCCAGTTCAGGCAACAGGGCCATGGGGGCGCTGAAGTGCAGCGGCGCGCCTTGAGCCTGCAGGTAGCCGGCCTGGCGCACGCGCTGCCACAGTTGTTGCCACTGGCTGGCGCCGGCATGGCGCTCCAGGTGGCGGCCAAGCTCAAGCAGTTGCGCCGCCTTTACTTCGCGGGTGTCCAGCGCGTGAAGGGAAAGCGGGGTCAGAATCAGGGACGCGAACAGCAGGGGTTTGTACATGGTGCCTCCGGCATGGGTGCTTGAAGCCCCATGCTTTCAGGCAGTCGCCACCCTACCCAGCAGGAAATGCAGCGCCGGGCCCTGTGGGCGTTGTATCATTGGCGCGGCTCGTTGCGAGCCATTTGCCCCTGATGTTGCAAGGAACTTTCGATGACACACGTGCAGCGCCTTAAATATTCCCTTCTGATCATCCTGGTGGTACTGGGCCTGATGCTGGGCCTGTCCCACCTGCAGAAGCAGGGCACGATCAGTGAGCAGACCTTTCAGATGCTGGCCATCGCCATCGCTGTGGTGGTCGTGGTGATCAACGGCATCCTGCGGCGCAAGGTCAAACCCTGACCCCTGCGGGCCGGCCAGGTGTGGCCGGCCATGCGCTTAACGCGAGGATGCCTGCTCCAGTACGGCGCGCGCCTGGGCGTTGAGGCTATAGCACTTGTCGTTGCCCAACTCGATGACACCTTCGGTGCACAGCCGCTTTAGCACTTCACGCACGCTGAGGAACGACAGCGGTATGTCCAGTTGTTCCAGTTGTGCGTGCACGCCGCGTACGCCAATGCTGCGGCCATTGCGGTCGGCGGTGTGCAGGGCATCGATCACCTTGAGCCGGATCAGGCTGGTACGCAGACCGAAAGTACGCAGGAGCTCGCGGATCTGTTCGTTGCCGATGCGTTCTTCAGAAAAAACGTCCTGTCCGTTGGGCGCTTTGCCTGGGACGCGCCCGGCCTGGGTCGAGGGTTGCGGGTTGTACATGTGAATGCTCCTTTTCGTGGACGAACCCGAAATGTGGTTGCCTCACTAACTAGGACGAATGAGAACGCAAAAACTGCAACCCACCCGTAAAAAAAATGGTGTTCTTCTTCAAGACGTTCCATTGCCCGGTAACACGTAAAATTTTCATCTGGCCATTCGTCTGATCGGGATAGAGCCCGAACCCGAGGAGTGCCCGTGTTTCCACTTTCCCATCCCATGACGTGCGCAGGCCTGGCCGCTGCGCTGTTGGCGGTGAGCGTTGCCGTACACGCGCAGCCCGCCACTGATGCCAGCGCGCAGATTCGTCGAACCAGTTACGGGGTGCCGCATATCGTGGCCAAGGATGAGCGCGGCCTGGGCTATGGCGTCGGCTATGCCTATGCCCAGGACAACCTGTGCCTGCTGGCCAACGAGGTGCTGACCGTCAGTGGTGAGCGCTCACGCCATTTTGGTGCCAACGGCAAGACCCTGGAGCAGCGTGACAACCTGGCCAGCGACGTGTTTTTCACTTGGCTCAACAGCCCAGTGGCGGTCGATACGTTCCTGCAGGCGCAGCCGGCGCAGGTGCAAGCATTGCTGGCGGGTTATGCCAGCGGCTACAACCGGGCGCTGGCCGAGCGCCGCCGCGGGGGGCTACCCGCCGAATGCGGTAACGGTGAGTGGTTGCGACCGATCACCAGCCAGGACCTGGTCAAGCTGACCCGTCGCCTGTTGGCCGAGGGTGGCGTCGGGCAGTTCGTCGAGGCGCTGGCAGGCGCGCAACCCCCTGCACAGGCTCGCCAGCAGGCGCCGGCAGGCTTCGCCGCTGCGCTGGCGTGGCAAGCGCGCTTTGCCACGGAGCGCGGTAGTAATGCGGTGGCGGTCGGGGCACAGCGTTCGGCCAATGGCCGTGGCCTGTTGCTGGCCAACCCGCATTTCCCGTGGATGGGCGGCATGCGCTTCTACCAGATGCAGTTGACCATTCCCGGCCAGCTCGATGTGATGGGCGCGGCATTGCCGGGCCTGCCGGTGGTCAACATTGGTTTCAACAGGCACCTGGCCTGGACGCATACCGTCGACACGTCCAAACACTTCACTTTGTACCGGCTGCAGCTCGACCCCAAGGACCCGACCCGCTACCTGCTGGATGGCAAGTCGCTGCCATTGGCCCGGCAAACCATCAGCGTTGCCGTCAAGGCTGAGGATGGCAGCCTCGGTCAGGTGGAGCGGCAGGTCTACAGTTCGCAATTCGGCCCGGTGGTGCAATGGCCCGGGCGCCTGGATTGGGATGCGCATGTGGCCTACAGCTTGCGTGACGCCAACCTCGACAACACCCGGGTGCTGCAACAGTGGTACCAGATCAATCGTGCCGATAACCTGGCAGCGTTGAAAGGCTCGGTCGAGCAGTTGCAGGGTATCCCTTGGGTCAACACCCTGGCCGTGGACCCAGGGGGGCGGGCGTTGTACCTGAACCAATCGGTGGTGCCATATGTGGATCAGCAACTGCTCGGCGCTTGCAGCACCCCGCAAGGGCAAGGGCCCGTAGTGGTGCTGGACGGCTCGCGTAGCGCCTGCCAATGGAAGATCGACGCGAACGCTGCGCAACCGGGAATCTTCCCGGCGCGACTGCTGCCGAGCCTTGAACGCGAGGACTTCGTGCAGAACTCCAACGACCCGGCCTGGTTGGCCAACCCGGCGCAGCCGCTGACCGGCTATTCACCCTTGATCAGCCGCAGTGACCAGCCGCTGGGCATGCGCGGCCGTTTCGCCCTGCAGCGTCTGCAGGGCACGGCAAGGCTGAGCGTTGATGACTTGCAGCGCATGGTGACAGACGACGAGGTTTACCTGGCCAGCCTGGTGCTGCCAGACCTGCTGCAATGGTGCCAGGGCGCCGCCATAGAGGTACAGGCCGTGTGCAGCAGCCTGGCTGCCTGGAATGGCAAGGCCGACCTCGACAGTGGCATTGGTCTGGTGCATTTCCAGAACCTGTTCACTGCCCTGGCCGAGCACCCGGAAAGCTGGCGTGTGGCCTTTGACCCGGCAGACCCGCAGCACACGCCCCGTGGTCTGGCGGTGGAGCAGGCGGCCGTGCGCAAACGGGTGCATGACGCGGCACTGGCGTCGCTCAAGCAGGTGAACGACAGCGGTGTCGCGGAGGGGACGCGTTGGGGGCAGGTGCAGCAGTCGCTCGATGGCACGCCGGTACCCGGTGGTCCGCAGGCTCTGGGCGTGTACAACGCGATGTACAGTGTGCCGCACGGGCAGGGCAAGCGGTTGGTGGTCAGCGGTACCAGCTACCTGCAACTGGTCAGCTTCACCGACAAAGGGCCAGAGGCTCGTGGGTTATTGGCATTCTCCCAGTCGAGCGAAGCGGCTTCAGCCCATGCCAGTGACCAGACCAAGGCATTTGCGGCCAAGCAACTGGCGGTGATTCCGTTTACCGAGGCGCAGATCAAGGCAGACCCGGAGTAC
>NZ_JBNRIK010000004.1:0-26624 GCF_053557975.1 Pseudomonas sp. XP2 | reverse complement strand
CCCACAGGTACGCCACAGATTTTCATACTTGTGGTGTACCTGTGGGAGCGGGCTTGCCCGCGAAAGGGCCGGTACTGCCAGTCCTGTAATGTCAGGCAAACTCGAACGGCGCCAGCTGAAACCCTTGCTCATCTACTTGCAAGGCCCAGCCGCGGCGGTCCCAGTCGCCCAGCACGATGCGCCGTGCCGGTTCCCCATCAACCACCAGCTTGTGAATCGCTGGCCGGTGGGTATGGCCATGCACCAGCGTGCGCACGCCATGCGCCGCCATCACCTTGGGTACTTCCTCCGGTGTGACGTCGACAATTTCGGTGGACTTCATCCGCACTTGCGTGCTGCTTTCGCTGCGCAGTTTGCGCGCCAGCTTGTAGCGGGCTGACAGCGGCAGGTGACGCAAGACCCACAAGCTCAGCGGGTTGCGCAGCAAGCGGCGCATTTTCATGTAACCCAGGTCGCGGGTGCACAAGGTGTCGCCATGCATCAGCAGCACCTGTTCACCGCCCAGTTCGATCACACTGGGGTCGCTCAACAACGTGCAGCCCGCAGCGTCGCAGAAAGCCTGGCCAATCAGGAAGTCACGGTTGCCATGCATCAGGAAGATGGCTGTACCGCTGTCGCTCAGCCGGCGCATGGCCTGGCAGATCGACTGCTGAAAGGGCGTCATGGCATCGTCGCCGATCCACGCTTCGAAGAAGTCGCCCAGGATGTACAACGCCTTGGCGTGGCGGGCACGGCCGTCGAGCAGATCAAGAAACGCCCGGGAAATGTCCGGGCGCTCTTCTTGCAAATGCAGATCGGAGATCAGCAGTATCACTCAATGATCTCGGCTTTCTCGATGATCACGTCTTCTTTTGGTACGTCCTGGTGGCCAGCCTTGGAACCGGTGGCGACCTTCTCGATGGCATCAACCACTTCACGGCCTTCAATCACTTCACCAAATACCGCGTAGCCCCAGCCCTGTACGTTCTTGCCGCTGTGGTTGAGGAAGTCGTTGTCCGAGGCATTGATGAAGAACTGCGCCGAAGCAGAGTGCGGCTCCATGGTGCGAGCCATGGCGATGGTGTACTTGGCGTTTTTCAGGCCGTTGTCAGCTTCGTTCTGGATGCTGGCACGCTTGTCGCGCTTTTCGTTCATGCCTGGCTCGAAACCGCCGCCCTGAATCATGAAGCCCTTGATCACGCGGTGGAACACGGTGTTGGTGTAGTGGCCTGCGTTGACGTATTCGATGAAGTTGGCCACGGTAATCGGGGCTTTTTCAGCGTTCAGTTCAATGACGATGTCGCCGTGGTTGGTGGTCAGTTTGACTTTGGACATGCTGAAACTCGCTTTTTCAAGGCAATCGGGAATTAGGGTGCGCAGGGCGCCGGTTATCACCTGACGCATGTTCAGGCGATCACGACACATGGCGCGCACTGGCCATTTTGCCAGGCTGCGGCAAAAAGCCGTGATAAATCACGCCAGTTTGTCCGGGCCCGACTGTCAGCAGCTTGACTGCTTCGGCTATGATAGGCCCTTTGTTTCAATCGGCCTACCCAGGCCGGACACGTGCATTCAAGGATCCTATGAGCAAGCCCACTGCCGACAACGCGCCCAACGCCGCTGCCAAAGGCGCCCCCGCTGTCCCTGCGAACTTCCTGCGGCCGATCATCCAGGCCGACCTGGACTCGGGCAAGCACAGCAGCATCGTCACCCGCTTCCCGCCGGAGCCCAACGGCTACCTGCACATCGGTCATGCCAAGTCGATCTGTGTCAACTTCGGCCTGGCCAAGGAATTCGGGGGCGTCTGCCACCTGCGTTTCGATGACACCAACCCGGCCAAGGAAGACCAGGAATACATCGACGCCATTCAGAGCGACGTCAAATGGCTGGGCTTCGACTGGGCCGGCGACGTGCGTTATGCGTCCAGCTACTTCGACCAGCTGCACGAATGGGCGCTCGAGCTGATCAAGCGTGGCAAGGCCTATGTCTGCGACCTGACCCCTGATCAAGCCAAGGAATACCGCGGCAATCTCAAGGAGCCGGGCAGGAACAGCCCGTTCCGCGAGCGTAGCGTGGAAGAAAACCTCGACCTGTTCGCCCGCATGAAGGCCGGCGAGTTCAAGGACGGCGAGCGCGTGCTGCGGGCGAAGATCGACATGGCTTCGCCAAACATGAACCTGCGCGACCCGATCCTGTACCGCATCCGCCATGCCCACCATCACCAGACCGGTGACAAATGGTGCATCTACCCCAACTATGACTTCACCCACGGCCAGTCGGACGCCATCGAGGGCATCACCCACTCGATCTGCACCCTGGAGTTCGAAGGGCATCGTCCGCTGTACGACTGGTTCCTCGACAACCTGCCCGTGCCGGCGCACCCGCGCCAGTACGAGTTCAGCCGCCTGAACCTGAACTACACCATCACGTCCAAGCGCAAGCTCAAGCAGCTGGTTGACGAAAAGCACGTCGACGCCTGGGACGACCCGCGCATGTCGACCCTGTCCGGCTTCCGTCGCCGTGGCTACACCCCGGCTTCGATCCGCAACTTCTGCGAAATGATCGGCACCAACCGCTCCGACGGCGTGGTCGACATGTCGATGCTCGAATTCAGCATCCGTGACGACCTGGACCGCACCGCACCGCGCGCCATGTGCGTACTGCGCCCGCTGAAAGTGGTCATCACCAACTACCCGGAAGGCCAGGTGGAGCAACTTGAGCTGCCGCGCCACCCTAAAGAAGACATGGGCGTGCGTGTGCTGCCGTTCGCACGCGAGCTGTACATCGACCGCGATGACTTCATGGAAGAGCCGCCGAAGGGCTACAAGCGCCTGGAGCCGGCCGGTGAAGTGCGGCTGCGCGGGAGCTACGTGATCCGCGCCGACGAGGCCATCAAGGACGCCGACGGCACTATCGTCGAGCTGCGTTGCTCGTACGACCCGGACACCCTGGGCAAGAACCCTGAAGGCCGCAAGGTCAAGGGCGTGATCCACTGGGTGCCGGCCGAGGGCAGCGTCGAGTGCGAAGTGCGCCTGTACGACCGCCTGTTCCGCTCGCCGAACCCGGAAAAGACCGAGGAGGGCGGCAGCTTCCTGGACAACATCAACCCAGACTCGCTGCAAGTGCTCAGCGGTTGCCGTGCCGAGCCTTCGCTGGCCCAGGCGCAGCCTGAGGACCGTTTCCAGTTCGAGCGCGAAGGCTACTTCTGCGCCGACCTGAAAGACAGCCAGCCGGGCCGCCCGGTGTTCAACCGCACTGTCACCCTGCGTGACTCCTGGGGCAGCTGAGGAAACGCCGTGCTTACCATTTACAACACCCTGAGCAAAGCGAAGGAAACCTTCAAGCCGCTGGATGGCAACAAGGTGCGTATGTACGTGTGCGGCATGACCGTGTACGACTACTGCCACCTGGGCCATGGCCGCAGCATGGTGGCCTTCGACCTGGTCACCCGCTGGCTGCGCAAGAGCGGCTACGAGCTGACTTATGTGCGCAACATCACCGATATCGATGACAAGATCATCAACCGCGCCAACGAGAACGGTGAAAGCTTCGAAGCCCTGACTGCTCGTATGATCGATGCGATGCATGAAGACGAGCGCCGCCTGAACATCCTGCCGCCAGACCAGGAGCCGCGTGCCACCGACCATATCGCCGGCATGCACGCAATGATCCAGACCCTGATCGACAAGGGTTACGCCTATGCCCCGGGCAACGGCGACGTGTACTACCGCGTCGGCAAGTTCGTCGGCTACGGCAAGCTGTCGCGCAAGAAAATCGAAGACCTGCGCATCGGTGCACGCATCGAGGTCGACGAAGCCAAGCAGGATCCACTGGACTTCGTGCTATGGAAGGGCGTCAAGCCGGGCGAACCGAGCTGGGAATCGCCATGGGGCCCGGGCCGTCCGGGCTGGCACATCGAGTGCTCGGTGATGTCCACCTGCTGCCTGGGTGAGAGCTTCGACATTCACGGCGGCGGCAGCGACCTGGAATTCCCGCACCACGAGAACGAGATTGCCCAGAGCGAGGCGGCCACTGGCAAGCAGTACGCCAACGCCTGGATGCACTGCGGCATGATCCGGATCAACGGCGAGAAGATGTCGAAGTCGTTGAACAACTTCTTCACCATCCGCGATGTGCTCGAGAAGTACCACCCAGAAGTGGTGCGCTACCTGCTGGTGGCCAGCCACTACCGCAGCGCGATCAACTACTCCGAAGACAGCCTGCGCGACGCCAAGGGCGCGCTTGAGCGCTTCTACCACGCCTTGCGTGGTTTGCCACGGGTGGCGGCCAAGGGCGGCGAGGCGTTTGTCGAGCGTTTCAGTGTGGCGATGAACGACGACTTCGGTACCCCCGAAGCCTGCGCCGTGCTGTTCGACCTGGTGCGGGAAATCAATCGCCTGCGCGACAGCGACCCGCAGGCTGCTGCCGGCCTGGCTGGCCGCCTGCGCGAGCTGGGTGAAGTGCTGGGTGTGCTGCAACTGGAAGCCGATGACTTCCTGCGTGCGGGTGCCGAAGGCAAGGTCGATGCTGCCGAGGTGGAAGGCCTGATACAGGCGCGGCTGCAGGCTCGTGCGGACAAGAACTGGGCCGAGTCTGATCGTATTCGCGACCAGCTGACCGCCATGGGTGTGGTACTGGAAGACAGCAAAGGCTCTACTACCTGGCGTCTGGCTGACTGATCCAATAGCGCGAAGGGGCTGCCATGCAGCCCTTTCGCGACACGCTAGTGAACAGCAGCCACCGGTTTGCTGCCCAGTACCGCTCGCCCTGGCTTCATGCCGACCGCCAGCGCCGATAAGATCAGGGCAATACACAGCCACTCCCACCCGCTAGGCACCTCATCCACGATCAAGGCTGAGCTGGCGATGCCGAAAACCGGAATCAGCAGCGAAAGCGGCGCTACCCTGGACACTGGGTATTCGCGCAACAGGTAATTCCATCCCCAGTAGCAAAAGTGTGTTGCGGCATACACCTGGAATAACAGGCAAAAGACCACGACGGCATTCGCCTGCGCTGCCAGTGCCACGAACGCGGCTGTGCCATGCAGCCACTAGGCCAGCGACAGCAAAGGTATTGGCGCGAAAAGGCTGGCCCATATGACGAAGGCAAATATCTCCTTCACCTTTGACAGCTTGATGATGACGTTGCCGATGCTCCAGGCTAGCGCGCTGATCAAGAGCAGCAGCAAACCTGTGGTCGTGGTTTTGCCGGGGCTTACTGCCAGAATGCCAACCAACCCTGTTGCCGCCAGCGCGATGCCGACCAATTGGGTGCCGGTCAGGCGTTCGCGAAACAGTAAACAGCCCCACGCCAGGGTAAAAAATGCACTGAACTGAATCAGTAGCGAGGCGCTGCCGGCTGGCACCCCCATGGCGATCCCGAGATTGATCAGTGCCCACATCGCTACGCCAAAGATCAGGCCATATGCAGCTAGCCAATGGACAGCGACCTTCGGGCGCTTCACAAAAAACACCCACGGCAATGCGCACAGTGCGAAGCGTAAGCCTGTGAGCAGGAGTGGGTCTATGTGGGCCAAACCCAGTTTTGTGAGCGGGAAGTTGAGGCCCCATAGGGCTGTAACCAGGACGGCAAGGATCATGTGTTTTCTGTGCATGGTTTGGCAATCTACTGATGTCGCGGCAGTGCGCCTTGACGCTTCCGTTAATATGCCGGCCAGCGGTTTGGCCCGCTTTCAATTGAAGGTCAAATCTGATTAAAATCAGGCCATGACAAACGCTGAAGACACGCTGTACGGCAACACGCTGTGTGAAGTGGTGGTTACAAGGAAGGCTTTTGCCGACGGCGAATCTTTCCCGAAACACCGTCACGATCGAGGGCAGTTTGCCTTTGCCGCCTGCGGCGTGATCACAGTGGCAACTGAAGCGGGCAACTGGGCTGTGCCGCCGTTGCGGGCCATTTGGGTGCCTGCGCGACTGGCCCATGCAATGCAGATGCGCGGCCCGGTCATCATGCTCAATGCCTACATTTGCCCGCAGGCAGCCGAGCGGGTCGGCCTACCTCGGCATTGCCAGGTCTTCGCCGTTTCCCCATTGGTGCAGCAACTGCTTGAGAAGGCGATCGAAGTGCCTGCCCAGCACCCCCTACAGGGGCGTCATGCCTGCTTGATGGGCTTGCTGCTGCATGAGATTGCCGACATGCCGGCGCTTTCGCTGAATGCGCCGATCCCCGAGGAACCGCGCCTTGCCCAGGCATGCAAGGCGTTTCTGGCGGCACCCTCGCTGCAAACAGGTATCGATGGAATGGCGCAATGGGCATGCATGAGCCGGCGCACGTTCACACGCCAGTTTCGCTTGTACACCGGGATCAGCTTTATCGAATGGCGCCAGCAGGCATGCTTGCTGGATGCCGTGGTTCGGCTTGGAAAGGGTGAGCCCGTCACGCGCGTCGCGATGGCGCTTGGCTACAGCAGCCCGAGCGCCTTTGCGACCGTGTTCAAGCGTTTGCTGGGCGAGGCGCCCAGCCGTTACTTTGATACCCCTATCAATGGGCAATGCAGTACCAGCCTGGCGCCACCCAGCTCGCTGGCGCCTATCTCCAGTCCAAACCCATGAAGGTCAACGATCGCGGCAACGATCGACAGACCCAGCCCGAAGCCCGCGTGGCGGTGACCTTCCTCGCTGCGATAGAACCGCTTCAGCACGGCCGTACGCTCTTCTTCGGGGATGCCCGGCCCGCTGTCCTCGATAGCCAGGTGCACACCGGTGTCGTCGTGTGTTGCGCAAATGCGCACTTGCCCACCCTCGGGCGTGAACTTGATACCGTTGCCCACAAGGTTGGCCAGGGCCTCAAACAGCAGTTCGCGGTCACCGTGCAGTGCCGGCAGCTGTGCGGGCTGGTGCAATTCCAGGTGGATGCCGCCATCCTCGGCCAAAGGCAGGTAGAAGTCGTGCAGTTCGACCAGCAGTTCATGGGGGTCAAGCTGGACGAAGCCGGCCCGGCGCTGGCGATCTTCCAGTTCGCTGATGCGTAGCAACCCGCGAAAACGCGCCATCAGGGTGTCGGTTTCGCCGATGGCCTGGTCCAGCGCCTCGGCTTGCGTGGAGTCGACGTCGCTCTGCTGGCGAATGCGGTACAGCTGGGCACGCAGGCGTGTAAGCGGGGTACGCAGGTCATGGGCAATGTTGTCGCACACACCCTTGACCTCATGCATCAGCCGCTCGATGCGGTCGAGCATGGCGTTGACGATGGCGGCCAACATGTCCAGCTCGTCGCGCCGGGCCGACAAGGGCAGACGGTGGGTCAGGTCGCCGGCAACGATCAGCTCGGCCTGGGCCTGGATCGCGCGGATACGCTTTAGCGGCCGGCGGCGCAACAAGTACCAGCCGGCAAAACCTGGGATCAGCGTCAAGGAGATACCCCAGAGCAGGGCGTCGAGAATGATCCGGGTAACCACGAACAGTGAGCCGTTATCGCGGAACAGTACCAGCCAGCGGCCATCTTGCACTTTGATCGCCACCGCATCGCAGCTGTCGCGGGGAAGGTGTGGGTCGTCGGCATCCAGGCAGCGTTTCAACTCATGGATCTTGCCGTCCAGCCTGAGCTCCGGGGGCAGGGTACGCACACTGCCGCCAATCGGGTTGAGCTGGGTGTCGAACAGGCCATAGGCATCAAAGCTGCGTTCTTCGAAGGCCTGGCTGGCAATCAGGGCGTCGTCCAGCTGCTTGCCGCTCATGTGTGCGAACAGATGCTGTCGCTGCAGCATTGAATGGCGGGTGAGCTTGTTCAGGTAGCTGGACACCTCGAAGTACAGCACGCCCATGAGGATGCTGCTCCAGGCCACGAACAGGAAACTGTACAGCGCCAGCAGGCGGCTGGTGGAAGAGCTCCAGCCTTTAGACGGGTTCAGCAATGGCATAGCCGGAGCCCCGTACCGTACGGATCAGCGGCGACTGGCCGGGGGCGTCGATTTTCTTGCGCAGGCGGCCGATGTGCACGTCGATCAGGTTGGTGCCGGGATCGAAGTGGTAGCCCCAGACTTCTTCGAAAATCATCATCCGCGTGATCACCTGGCCGCTGTGGCGCATCAGGTATTCCAGCAGTTTGTATTCGGTGGGCAGCAGGTTGAGCGTATTGTCGCCGCGGCGCGCCTCGTGGCTGATCAGGTCCAGTTGCAGGTCCGCAACCTGCAGGCGGGTCTGGGTCATGGGCACGCTGTTACGGCGCAGCAATACCTCGACACGTGCGGCCATCTCGTCGGAGGCAAACGGCTTGGTCAGGTAGTCGTCACCGCCTGCACGCAGGCCGCGTACGCGTTCGTCGACGTCCGACAGGGCGCTGATCATCAGGATCGGCGTGGCGATCTTGAGGCTGCGCAGGGTGGTGACGATGGTCAGGCCATCGACCTCGGGGAGCATGCGGTCCAGGGTGATCAGGTCGTAGCCCCCGGCAATGGCTTTGGCCAGGCCTTCACGGCCATTGTCGGCCCACTCCACCTCCAGGCCGTGGCTGGTAAGTTCGGCGACGATTTCCTGGCCGGTGACGGCGTCGTCTTCGATGGTCAGTACGCGAGGCATGCTGGTTCCTGGGCATCTAATGGAGATTTGATTGTGCCAAAGAATAGACAACCGGCGATTTAAGAAAAATTCATCTAGCGTCTTTTACCTGCGCTGGCCTCCTCGCGGGTTCACCCGCGAAGCAAGCGGCGTGGTGTTTCAGCGGGCGCCGATACCTTCGGCATGCATGATCTGCGCAATGATCGGCACCGGGGTCATCAGGTGCGAGCGCATCATGGCGCTGGCGCGCTTGGCGTCGCGGGCGAGAATCACCTCGACCAGCGCCGCATGCTCCTGGCGCTTGAGCTCCAGGGCCTGTTCGGAGAACACCGTCTGCGTCAGCCACAGGTGGCGGTAGCGCTCGGCCTGGTCGAACAGGTAGGTGCGTGCCTGCAGCAGGTGCTTGGAGCCGCAGCCCGAGGCAATGGCGGTATGAAACGCCTTATGCCGCTCGTCCCACACATCCAGGCGCTGCTCGCGGGTTTTCACTTCCACCACCTTGGCCAGGGTATGCGAGTGGGCCAGCACTGACGCTTCCCAGGTGTCGTCGCCGCGCTCGATGGCCAGGGCAATGATCATCGCCTCCAGGTTGGCGCGGGCATCGTAGATGTCGTTCATCTCGTCCAGCGACATGGGCGCCACCCGGTAGCCTTTCTGGCTGATGGCATTGACCAGGTGCTCTGCCACCAGTTGCGACAACGCTTCGCGCAGCGGGCCCACGCCCAGGTCGTAGCGCTCCTTCAGGGCGCTCATCAACAGCTTTTCGCCGGGCTTGAACACGCCACGGATGATGTCCTTCTTGAGCCTCTCATACCCGCTGAATGCTGAGTTTTGTCGGGGGGCGAGCGCTTCCAAGATCCTGTTCCTCAAAACGTTTTGGCGATCATACCGAAACCGTCTGCCGACGAAAAACAGTGGATAAAAAACATAAGTGTCGCTCAAATACAAAAATGTAGACATTTTCATCTAGTGGCGATACTTTTACCTCGCCCGCACTGATCCAGGTCACATCCGGACGGCGCTTTCCACTTTTTTGCCAGGACACTGCCATGAACGCTTTTACGCAGATCGACGAACTTGTGATGCCACTGCCGCTCGAGCCCCGTGGTTACACGATTGCCCCTTCGAAACAGTCGCCGCGCCTGCTTGAACTGACTTTCGCCCGGGAAACTGTCGAAGCGTTCGTCGAGGCCGTTGCCCAGTGGCCGGTTCAGGCGCTGGAGTACAAGTCGTTCCTGCGCTTCCGGCTGGGTGAAATCCTTGACGAGCTGTGCCAGGGCACCCTGCGCCCGGTGCTGCTCAACACCATCCTTGATCGCGCCACCGGCGGCATGCTGATTACCCCGGTGGGCCTGGATGACGTGAGCCAGGCCGAGGACATGGTCAAGTTCACCACCGCTTGCGCACACCTGATCGGCCGCTCCAACTACGACGCCATGAGCGGCCAGTTCTATGCCCGCTTTGTGGTAGTCAACTCCGACAACTCCGACAGCTACCTGCGCCAGCCGCATCGGGTCATGGAACTGCACAACGACGGCACCTTCGTGAACCAGATCACCGATTACGTGCTGATGCTGAAGATCGACGAAAAGAACATGGAAGGCGGTAACTCCCTGCTGCTGCACCTGGACGACTGGGAGCAATGCGAGGAATTCTTTCGCCACCCGATGGCCCGCCGCGAAATACGCTGGACCGCGCCGCCGAGCAAGAAGGTCGCCGAAGATGTGTTCCACTCGGTATTCGACACCGACGGCGAAGGCCGCCCGACCATGCGCTACATTGACCAGTTCGTGCAGCCGGAAAACTATGAAGAAGGCATCTGGCTGAACGCCCTGTCCGATTCGCTGGAAGGCAGCGCGAAGAAGGTTTCGGTGCCGGTGGCGGTGGGTAGCTTCCTGCTGATCAACAACCTGTTCTGGCTGCATGGCCGCGACCGCTTCACCCCACACGAAGGCCTGCGCCGTGAACTGATGCGCCAGCGGGGTTACGTCGCGTTCCCCAAACCGCTGTACCAGCGCGGGCAATAATGACAGGACGCAGGGCGGGCGCCCGCCCATGCGTCTTTGCACAAAATGATGCCACCGGGCCCCGCGTGGGCCTTGGTGAGCGAGCCAGGCAATGCCTGCGTGTGAGGTAAGGCTGTGTACGATTTCATCATTATTGGCGGTGGCATTGTGGGCATGTCCACGGCCATGCACCTGATCAAGGTGTACCCGGAGGCGAAGATTCTCCTGCTGGAAAAGGAATCCGCCCCGGCCCGCCACCAGACCGGTCACAACAGCGGCGTTATCCACGCTGGCGTGTACTACACCCCCGGCAGCCTCAAGGCGCGCTTCTGCCTGGAAGGCAACAAGGCCACCAAGGCCTTCTGCACCCAGCACGGCATCCGCTTCGATGAGTGCGGCAAGCTGCTGGTGGCCACCAACGAGCTGGAAATGCAGCGCATGAAAGCGCTGTGGGAGCGTACCGCGGCCAACGGGCTGGAGCGCTATTGGCTGTCGGCAGACGAACTGCGCGAACGCGAGCCCAATATCGTGGGGATGGGGGGCATCTTCGTGCCGTCCAGCGGCATCGTCAATTACGCCGAAGTAACCGCTGCAATGGGCGCAGAATTCCAGCGTGCCGGCGGCGAGATTCGCTATGGCGCAGAGGTGATCGGCCTGCAGGAGCACGCCAGCGAAGTGGTCGTGCGCACTCAGCGCGACGAGTTCCGTAGCCGTTTCCTGGTCACGTGCTCGGGCCTGATGGCCGACCGCGTGGTCAGCATGCTGGGCCTGCGCACCGAGTTTGTCATCTGTCCGTTCCGGGGCGAGTACTACTTGCTGCCCAAACAGCACAACCAGATCGTCAACCACCTGATCTACCCGATTCCCGACCCGTCGATGCCGTTTTTGGGCGTGCACCTGACCCGCATGATCGATGGCACCGTCACGGTTGGCCCCAACGCCGTACTGGCGATGAAGCGCGAGGGCTACCGCAAGACCGACGTCAGCCCCAGCGACCTGTTCCAGACCCTGACCACCCCCGGCATTCTCAAGGTGCTGGCGAAGAACTTCCGCCCAGGCCTGATCGAGATGAAAAACTCGCTGTTCAAGGGCGGGTATCTCAAGCAGGTGCAGAAGTACTGCCCGAGTATCACCAAGGCCGACCTCACGCCTTACCCGGCCGGCGTGCGTGCCCAGGCGGTGTCGCGCGATGGCAAGCTGATCGACGATTTCCTGTTCGTCAACACCGCGCGCAGCGTCAACGTGTGCAACGCACCGTCGCCGGCTGCCACTTCAGCCATCCCGATCGGCGCCTACATCGTCGAGAAGGTGTGTGAGCAGGTCACTCGCGCAGGTGGCAATGCCCCCAAGGCGGACACGGCGGCCCGCCAGCGGGCGGCCAGCTGACGATACCGCAGTCCGTTCTGCGGTTTCCGCTTACTCAACCCGTACTGCCCTGCACTCAGGGCAGGGCGGGCTTTTTCGCGCCTGCGTCGGCCACCGTGCAGCCGGCGGCCCCAGCGTGGGCATGACAAAAACAACAAGGTAGTGCCATGCAAACCCACAAGAACAATTTGAGTCATGGATTGAAATCACGGCATGTCACCATGCTGTCCATTGCCGGTGTGATCGGCGCCGGCCTGTTCGTCGGCTCTGGTCGTGCCATTGCTGAAGCGGGGCCGGCCACCATCCTGGCCTACATCCTGGCCGGCGGCCTGGTGGTGCTGGTGATGCGCATGCTGGCCGAAATGGCGGTTGCTTCGCCGGATACCGGTTCGTTTTCTACCTATGCCGACCTCGCCATCGGCAAGTGGGCGGGCTATACCATCGGTTGGTTGTACTGGTGGTTCTGGGTACTGATCATTCCCATCGAAGCCAATATTGCCGCCACCATCATCAATTCCTGGGTCCCGCAGATGGAGATCTGGGTCTTGTCGTTGGTGATTACCTTGTTGCTGACGGCCACCAACCTGTTCAGCGTGAAGAACTACGGTGAGTTCGAATTCTGGCTGGCACTGGTAAAAGTGGTGGCCATCGTCGCGTTCATTGCACTGGGTGTGTGCGCCATTTTTGGCCTGTTGCCCGGTTCCGGTGTCAGTGGTGTTTCGCGCCTGTGGGATACCGGCGGTTTCATGCCCAATGGCTTTGGCGCGGTGCTGAGCGCCATGCTGATCACCATGTTCTCGTTCCTCGGCGCCGAGGTGGTGACCATTGCCGCAGCTGAATCCTCTGATGCGGGCAAGCATATTTCCAAGGCCACCAATTCGGTGATCTGGCGGATCACCTTGTTCTATATCCTGTCGATATTCATCGTCATCGCGCTGGTCCCCTGGACTGACCCGCGCCTGGCGACCGAGGGGTCCTATGTCACGGTGCTGGACACCCTGGGCGTGGCGAATGCCAAGGCCATCATCGACTTTGTGGTGCTGACT
Organism: Pseudomonas sp. XP2; assembly: GCF_053557975.1. Lineage (NCBI taxonomy): Bacteria > Pseudomonadati > Pseudomonadota > Gammaproteobacteria > Pseudomonadales > Pseudomonadaceae > Pseudomonas > Pseudomonas sp. XP2. Next base: position 13,715 of record NZ_JBNRIK010000004.1, on the reverse strand, counting down.
TCGGTCACCAGTTGCCTGAACTCTTCGCTGTATACCGCTTCGCGCATGATGTACTCGCTGAGCTGTCGCGGTGATGCACCGACCTGCGCCCAGGTGACCAGCCGCAGTGGCACGCCTGTGGTCGCGGTGCTGCTCTCCACCGGTGCGGCGTTTTTGGCAGTGATCGCCAATTACCTGGTGCCGGCCAAGGTATTTGGCTTCCTCATGGCCAGCTCGGGCGCCATCGCCTTGCTGGTGTACCTGGTCATCGCGGTGTCCCAGCTGCGCCTGCGCCAGCGCCTGACCGCACAGGGCAAGACGCTGGGTTACCGCATGTGGCTGTTCCCGTGGCTGACCTGGGGTGTGATCGTGTTCATCTTCAGCGTGCTGGTAGTGATGCTCCTGCGTCCAGATCACCGGGTGGAAGTGGTGTCGACCATGGTGCTGGCGGTGCTGGTGGTATGTTCAGGCTTGCTGGTCACGCGCCGACGGGCGCGCGGCGTGCCGATGAACAGCGCAGGGCAGGGCGTTTGATCAGCCTGGGCTGAAGACAGACGAGCAAGTCGCACCCGGCTGTGAGAGGATGTCCCCCATCACAGCCAGGACCCCGAACACAGCCTGATGAAGACACCCAAAAGAATCGAACCCCTGATCGAAGACGGCCTGGTCGACGAAGTACTGCGGCCGCTGATGAGTGGCAAGGAGGCCGCCGTGTACGTGGTGCGCTGCGGCAACCAGGTGCGCTGCGCCAAGGTCTATAAAGAAGCCAACAAGCGCAGCTTCCGCCAGGCCGCCGAATACCAGGAAGGCCGCAAGGTGCGTAATAGCCGCCAGGCCCGGGCCATGGCCAAGGGCAGCAAGTTCGGCCGTAAAGAAGCCGAAGATGCCTGGCAGAACGCCGAAGTTGCCGCATTGTTCCGCCTGGCCGGTGCTGGTGTAAGGGTGCCCAAGCCCTACGACTTCCAGGACGGCGTGCTGTTGATGGAGCTGGTGACCGATGCCGATGGCGACGCGGCCCCGCGCCTGAACGACGTGCACCTGGACGCCGAGGAAGCCCGCACGTTCCACGCTTTTGTCATTCGCCAGATTGTGCTGATGCTATGTGCGGGCCTGGTGCATGGCGACCTGTCCGAGTTCAACGTGCTGCTCGGCCCCGACGGGCCGGTGATCATCGACTTGCCGCAGGCGGTGGATGCAGCCGCCAACAACCACGCTTTCAGCATGCTGCAGCGCGATGTGGACAACATGGCCCATTATTTCGGGCGCTTTGCCCCGGAGCTGAAAAGCACTCGGTATGCGCAGGAGATGTGGGCGTTGTTCGAGGCCGGTGATTTGCTGCCCGACAGCCCGTTGACGGGGGTGTTCGAGGATGACGAACATGAAGCTGACGTGACCGGGGTGATGCGCGAGATCGACGCCGCTCGGCTGGATGATGCACGCCGCCGTGCAGCGCGTGACGAGGCTGAGCATGGAGTGGTCAAGGCAGAGGAGCCCACGCCGCCCTGGTTGCAGTGAGGCGTTGCAGGCGCCTCACAACTTTGTGAGGCTTTTCCCGTATCTTGTCAGGCTACATCCGGGCGACGCGATGCATGGCCCCGGCTGCGCCGGGGTTCGCGGGACAAGCCCGCTCCCACAGAGTCACCGCTAAATCTGTAAATCAGCGTTTGTTCTGCGTGAGCGGGTTCACCCGCGAAGGGGCCGGCACAGGCTAAACCTGGCCATTGCCATTGACGCAAGACACAATCTCGTCATTTAGCCTTTTCACTGACGCGCGACAGGCATAAGGTATACGCCGTTCAAAATGCCCTGGAGCTGTCATGTCCAACCAATTCCCGTCCGTTCGTCCACGCCGCCTGCGCCAGAACGAGTCCCTGCGCACGATCTTCCAGGAAACCGAATTCCGCCTGGAAGACCTGATCCTGCCGATCTTTGTCGAAGAGGGCATCGATGACTTCGTGCCGATTACCAGCATGCCCGGGGTCAACCGCATCCCCGAGAAGCTGCTGGCCCGGGAAATCGAACGCTATGCCCGCGCCGGTATCAAGTCGGTGATGACCTTTGGCGTATCGCACAACCTGGACGCCACCGGCAGCGACACCTGGAACGAAAACGGCCTGGTCGCGCGCATGTCGCGCATCTGCAAGGACACCGTGCCGGAAATGGTGGTGATGTCCGACACCTGCTTCTGCGAATACACCAGCCACGGCCACTGCGGCGTACTGCATGACCATGGCGTGGACAACGATGCCACCCTGGCCAACCTGGGCAGGCAGGCGGTCATTGCCGCCGCTGCCGGTGCCGACTTCATCGCCCCCTCGGCAGCAATGGACGGCCAGGTCCAGGCCATCCGTCGCGCGCTGGATGGTGCCGGGTTCCATGACACCGCGATCATGGCCTACTCCACCAAGTTCGCCTCGTCGCTGTACGGCCCGTTCCGTGAAGCCGGTGGCACCGCGCTGAAGGGCGACCGCAAGAGCTACCAGATGAACCCCATGAACCGCCGCGAAGCGGTGCGCGAATCGCTGCTGGACGAACAGGAAGGGGCGGACGTGCTGATGGTCAAGCCGGCCGGTGCCTACCTTGACGTGATCGCCGACATCCGCGCCGCCTCGCGCCTGCCGTTGGCGGCGTATCAGGTGAGTGGTGAGTACGCAATGATCAAGTTCGGCGGCCTCGCGGGCGCCATCGATGAAGGCCGGGTGGTGCGTGAAAGCATCGGCGCGATCAAGCGTGCCGGTGCCGACCTGATCCTGACCTACTTCGCCATGGACCTTGCGCGCGAAGGTATCTGAAGCCCGGGCTTCGGATGAAAAAGCCGCTGCTAGTGCAGCGGCTTTTCTGTCTGCGCTGTTGGTGATGCGGCGCAAATGCACAAAAAATCAGTAAGCGCTGAATTATTTAGTGTCCCGTTGTATCTGATCCCTTAGAGCATTCATCGACAGGGATACGGGTATGAAACCTCGCAAGAAACGCGTCCAGCCAATCGGGCTGAAGGACATCACCATCGTCGACGACGCCAAGATGAAGAAGGCCATCACCGCTGCCGCGCTGGGCAATGCGATGGAGTGGTTCGACTTTGGCGTATACGGCTTCGTGGCTTACGCCCTGGGCAAGGTGTTTTTCCCCAACGCCGACCCCAGTGTGCAGATGATCGCAGCGCTGGCCACCTTCTCGGTGCCGTTCCTGATCCGGCCGTTGGGCGGGTTGTTCTTCGGCGCATTGGGCGACAAGTTCGGGCGGCAGAAAATCCTCGCCGCCACCATCGTCATCATGTCGCTCAGCACCTTTGCCATCGGCCTTATACCGTCTTATGCCAGCATCGGCATCTGGGCGCCCATCCTGTTGCTGCTGGCCAAGATGGCCCAGGGTTTTTCGGTGGGCGGCGAGTACACCGGCGCGTCGATCTTCGTGGCCGAATACGCCCCCGACCGCAAGCGGGGTTTTCTCGGTAGCTGGCTGGACTTCGGCTCGATTGCCGGCTTTGTGCTGGGCGCGGGGGTGGTGGTGCTGATTTCCACCATACTGGGCGAAGAAAAGTTCCTTGAATGGGGATGGCGCCTGCCGTTCTTCCTGGCCTTGCCGCTGGGCATCATCGGCCTTTACCTGCGCCATGCGCTGGAAGAAACACCCGCGTTCCAGCAGCATGTCGACAAGCTGGAGCAGGGCGACCGCGAAGGCCTGGCCTCCGGCCCCAAGGTGTCGTTCAAGGAAGTGGCCACACAGCACTGGCGCAGCCTGGTGACCTGCATCGGCGTGGTGATTGCCACCAACGTCACCTATTACATGCTGCTGACCTACATGCCGAGCTATCTGTCGCACAACCTGCATTACAGCGAAGACCATGGCGTGCTGATCATCATTGCGATCATGGTTGGCATGCTGTTCGTGCAGCCTGTGATCGGCCTGCTCAGCGACAAGTTCGGCCGCCGGCCGTTCATTATCGTGGGCAGTGTCGGCCTGTTCGCCCTGGCCATCCCGGCGTTCATGCTGATCAACAGCGGCGTGCTGGGGGTGATTTTTGCCGGGCTGCTGATCATTGCCGTGCTGCTGAACTTCTTCATCGGTGTGATGGCCTCGACGCTGCCGGCTATGTTCCCTACGCACATCCGCTACAGCGCCTTGGCGGCTGCTTTCAACATTTCGGTGCTGATCGCCGGGCTCACCCCGACGCTCACTGCCTGGCTGGTGGAGAGCACGGGCGACCTGTACATGCCGGCCTACTACCTGATGGTGATCGCAGCTATTGGCTTGCTGACTGGGTTGACCATGAAGGAAACCGCCAACAAGCCGCTGCGCGGCGCGGCACCGGCGGCATCGGACATTGATGAAGCGCGCGAGCTGTTGCAGGAGCACCACGACAACATCGAGCAAAAGATCGAAGACATCGATGCGCAGATCGCCGAGCTGGAAGCCAAGCGCCAGACCCTGGCACAGCAGCACCCGCGCATTGATTGATCAGCGCGGCATGTAGCCACGCTGCCAGCCGCGCGGTATGAACCGTGACACCAGGGCCAGCACGCAGGCCAGCGCGCAGCTGCCAGCCAGTGCCTGCAGGCCCAGGCGCTGCTGCAACCAGGCGCCCAACGCGGCCCCCAGCAGCATGCCGGCCCAGGGCACCAGCTGCACCCGCCAGCCGTTGCGCCGTTCGCCCATCAGCCAACGGCCCAGGCCACGGCCGAAGCGGGACAGGGCGCCGGTGACGTAAGTCAGGCCGATAGGCAGGCCGTTCACCTGTTCAACCACGGCATTGATCATGCCCATGGCCAGCGTGGCGGCCAACAATGCCGGGAAGGTGGCCGCCAACGGCCACGCCGCTGCGAACGCCAGCAGTACCGCAACCATCAGCAACACGGGCCAGGCCCGGCGGCGCAAGCCACGGGCCAGCAGCACGCCCAGCGCATTGCCAGCGACGAAGCCCAGTATCGCGCCACTCAGGCGCAGCACCAGCGCAAGGTCTGCCTCACTGATGGCCACGGCCAGGCGTGTGGTATTGCCACTCATGAACGACACGAAGTCGCCCAACGCCAGCAGGCCTATGGCATCGGTCATGCCAGCCAGCACTGACAAACCAGCGACCAGGCCAAGGCCGACACGGCCACGCAACACTTGCAGGCGTAGCCGCCTGGCCGTGCGCGCGGGAAGGGCGTTGGGCAGCATGGTCAGGCCTCAGGGCAGCAGTTTTTCGCGGGCCAGGGTGCCTTTGATGGTGCGTTCTACCACATCAACCAGCACCATGGTCTGGTGATCGACCTCGATATTGAGCTGATCGCCGGCCTTGTAGCTGGCAAAAGTGGTCTGGCGCAGGGTTTCCGGGATCAGGTTGATGGTGATGACGTTGTCGTCGACATCGGCGACGGTCAGGCTGCAGCCATTGACCCCGATGAAACCGCGTGGGAACACGTACTTGCCCCATTCCGGGGGCATGCGGAACTTGATGAAGGCGCCGGTTTCCTTGATCGACAGTTCGACGATTTCGGCGGTGGTGGCGATATGGCCGGCCATCAGGTGGCCACCGACTTCGGCGTTCATTTTCGCCGAACGTTCAATGTTGACCCCCTGGCCCGCCTTGAAGAAGCGTAGGTTGGTGCGTTCGAGCGTGGCGGTCATGGCGTCGAACCTGACTTGGGTGCCGGCGATTTCGGTGACCGACAGGCAGGTGCCTTCGACACTGACGCTGGCGCCGATCTTCAATTCGTCGAGCAGTTCCGGGGTGAGGTCGATCGTGAACTGGTTGTGGCCCGGGTAGGTGGTCACATCAAGCAGAGGGCGGACGGCCTGAACGATGCCGGTGTACATGGAGTTGCTCCTGGGCACGGAAAAGAAATCTCCCGAACGCTATGCCCGTAGCGCTGTAATTGCAAGACCGACCTGCCCCTCTGCTGCACTGCCCTGGCCCGGCGCCGTTTACACATGTCCACTGCTGTTGACGATTCGCAGGCACAGTGCCTCGTACGGGTCCAGGTTCACCAGCAATCGCCCGTCTTCGGTCAGGTCCCCTTCGACCGTTTCGTTGATCATGTCCACGACCGGCCCCGGCGTGAACCCGGTCAACTGCAACTCCTCGGCAATAACTTCCTGGCCAAAGTTCAGTGCGCTAATCTGGATACCGCGCCCGGATGGCAGTTCATGAACCATGACCAGCAACCCCGGGCTACTGACCTCAGGCACCAGCACCTGGCGGCTGGTGGCGATGCCATAGGCCTGCCGCACGGCCAGCAGCTTCTTCACTTTGCAGGCAAACGAATCACCCTGTTCCAGCTGGCTGTCGAGGCTGCCATACAATGCCCGAGCCCGCGGCATTCCGCGCACTGACTCCTCCGCCTGTGGGGCGAGCCCGGCCAGATCGTAACCGCCTCGATGAATCCAGCGGGTATCGCCATCCAGCATCCGCTGCGCGACCGCTTCGGCGGGCAAGGGCAGGGCGCCGACCAGGTCCCAGCCGGACAGCGCGACCACCCCAGGCTGCATGGCGTTGTACATGACCAGCAGCAGATGCACTTTCTGAATCAGCTCGATTTCGGCCGCACCGATTTGCTCAAGGTCGCGGATGCCCAACGCTGCGGCGATCAGGCTGGCCGTGGTGCAGGCAATGCCATTGGTGACGAAGCGCAGGTTGTAGGGGGCGTGCTCGCCCGAGAGGCGTTCGTAGATTTCTTCACGGATATGCTCACGCAAAATACTCCCTGGCAAGGTCTGGCCCTTGTACAGGTACATGTCGTGGGCGTGCAGGGTCCAGAAATGCACCAGCTCCACCGTCAGCTCGTCGTGGTTCTGCAGGGCATGGATCAGCGAGGCGGGGTCGATGCCGAAGGCGTGCATTTCCTTGAGCATCAGGCGCAGGAACTCGGTATCACCGGTCAGCAGCGCATGCTGATAGGCCGGTCGGGTGATGAAGTCATAGGACAGGTCCGCCCCCCCTTTGGACATCTGCGCGATGTCGTCCAGGGTCAGGTTCAGTTCCTGGAAGCTGAAGCCACCCGCCTTGCGTATCATCCCGCCGATCAACTGGTTGCCGACGATCGACAGCGGGTGGCTTTCTGACCAGGCGGTGCCGCTGGCCCGCGTTTCCACCCCCAGAAAGCCATTGGCGTCCAGGCGCAGACCGCGCGCGCCCAGGCAGTCAAGGGCGTGCAAGGCATCGCCAATGATCATTTGCTGGGCGGCGAAGGTCGGGTCTAGCCAGTTCAGTGAGGGTTGGCCGTCCTTGAAATAGTGCAGGTAAACCCAGCGACGGGTTTTGCCGTCGACACCGGTGATGGGCGGCGTGACGCTCCAGTCGGTTTCCTTCACACCGGGCTCGAAGAAGATCACCCGTTGCAACTGGCCGACGATGTAATGGCGGGCTTTGAGCTCGTCGCACTGGGCTGGCAGCAGGTTGACCGAATCGCGGCCGGCGGGCACCTCAGGCAGCAGCGGCCAGTCCTCCTCGCGGATTTCGACCATGTGGTACAGCCCCGGGTAGGGCCCGTGGGCCATCTCGGCCAAGCGGAAGTCGGCGCCCTTGCCCGTGTGCGAGGGAATCAGGTCGTCGATGGTAACGGCGTTGTGTGCGGCGGCCATGCGGCTCATCTGGACCAGCTCTTGTTCGCTGCCGTACAGCGGGTCGATATCGAAGCTGATGCGGTCGAAGTTACCGTCCACACTGGGGGTGAGTTCGCGGCCACGGATACCGCCGGACAGCTTGATCGGGCCAGTGTGCACCCCCTGGATGCCGATCTCCGACAGGCGTTTCCACAGTGCTTCGTGAGCCAGGGCGCCAAGTACGGAGCAGTCTTGCGGGGCGATGATGGCGTCGGGGTACACGGTCAACCAGACCGAGGCAATTTCGGTGGCGCGGCGGGGCTGGGCTTCGGCGTAGGGCTGCTGCCACAGGCGTGACTGCCCTGAGTACAGGCTGGCGCGCGCCTGGGAAGCCTTGAGCATGGCGCGGTCTTCGAGCCATTTGACATATGACGGGTCGGGCTGGGTCATTTCGCGTCCTCTTTGCGTGTCGGCACCGGCTCAGGTTATGACGGCATTGTGGCCTGATCGTTCGGCTGAAACCTGTGATGGCCTCTTCGCGGGTAAACCCGCTCCCACATTGACCGCGTCGCACCAGGGGCGGTGGCTTATTCAGCTAGCCACTGTCCTCAAGGCCGGTGCAGTAACTGTGGGAGCGGGTTTACCCGCGAAGAGGCCGGCCCTGCCAGTACACCCTCAGCGCCGGGCGGACAACTGCTGGGGCGCCAGGAACGCATCATGGAAGTAATTACGCACGGCCTGCATCGCCGGGCTGAATGCCCGCTCACGGTGCCAGGCCAGCCCTACACTCATGGGTGTGACCGGGTCGCTGATGGTCACCGTCTCGATGCGCTTGCCCTCCAGCGACCAAGGCCTGTGCACCAGATCTGACAAGATCGCCACACCACTGCCATTGGCAACCATGCTGCGCACGGCTTCCACCGAACTGGTCCGCACCCGCACGCTCGGGCGCTGCCCGGCCAGTTCCCAATAACGCATGGCGCTTTGCTCGGCCTCATCGACAGTCAACAGGATGAACGGCTCACAGGCGACATCGGCCAGGCTTACCGCCGAGCGCTCGCACAGCGCATGGTGGCCAGGCAGCCACAGCCGTCGCTCGGAGTTGAACAGTGTCTCCGAGACAATGTCGGGGTGGGTGAGGTTGGCGGTGAGCACGACCGCCATGTCGAAACGTCCCTCCAGCAAACCCTGCTCGATGGCGCTGCGCTCCTGCTCGTACAGCTCCAGGGTCACATCGGGGTGCCAGTGTTCCAGACGCTGCAGATGGTGTGGCAGGAAGTAGCCGATCACCGTATAGCTTGCCGCCAGGCGCAGCAGGCCGCTGGCGCGCACGTTCGGCAGCGGGCTGTTCAGCGCGTCGTCAACACTGCGCAGGATCACGTAGGCGCGGTTCAGGAAGTGGCGGCCGGCCTCGGTCAGGCTCATGCCTTGGGCCGAGCGCTGGAACAGCATCACGCCAAGCATGGCTTCCAGTTCCTTGATCGCCGTAGTCACCGCCGACTGAGAGATGTTCAGGTGGATGGCTGCCTGGGAAATCTGGCCGATCTCGGCGGTGGCAACGAAGTAGCGGACCTGACGCAGGGTCAATGACACAGTGGGCTCCTGAGGTATCTGATTTTCCGAAGACTCCCCATCTGTTTATAGATCTTCCCAAGGGGGTAAGGAGAATCTAACGTGGCTTGCATGCAGTCACAAGCACCAGGAGAAACGGTCATGCAGGTGGTGGATTTCAACTCGGACATGGGTGAGGGATTTGGTCCGTGGACTATTGGCGACGGTGTCGACAGCGAGCTGATGGGCTATATAAGCACGGCCAACATCGCCACGGGCTTTCATGCCGGCGACCCCGGCACCATGCGCCGCACCGTCGAGCGGGCCAAGGCCCTCGGCGTGGCGGTGGGGGCGCACCCGGGCTTTCGCGACCTTGTCGGCTTTGGCCGCCGGCATATCAACGCGCCAGCACAGGAACTGGTCGATGACATGCTCTATCAGCTGGGCGCACTGCGTGAAATTGCCCGTGCTCAGGGGGTGAGCCTGCAGCACATCAAGCCCCACGGCGCGCTTTACATGCACCTGGCGCGCGACGAAGAAGCCGCCCGCCTGCTGGTGGAAAACCTGCGGGTGATCGAGCCGGAACTGCTGCTGTATTGCATGCCGGGCTCGGTGATCTGCCGTGTTGCCCAAGCACTTGGTCAACCGGTGGTTCGCGAGTTCTACGCCGACCGTGAGTACGACCTGAGCGGCTCGATTGTATTCACCCGCAATGTGCGGGGCCATGAGCCCAAGGCGGTCGCCGAGCGCGTGTTGCGGGCATGCCAGCAAGGCCTGGTGCGCACGGTCGAAGGGCAGGACCTGGCCATCGAATTCGATTCCATCTGCCTGCACAGCGATACCCCGGGTGCACTCGACCTGGTCGAGGCCACACGCAGGGCGCTGGACGCGGCCGGTATTGTGGTGCGTGCGCCACGCTGAACCTGTGAGGTATCCGGCACAGACAAGCCGGAGCCCGTGCATTTTGTTTTCGCCTGCCTTTCTATAAAGATTCCAAGAAAAGGAACAGTCATGGCCGAACCGCTTGCTACAACCCCGATCCGCTACAGCTTCGGCGCCGACGAGCACCTGTTTGCCGAAGTCAGCGAAAGCATGTCGCTGGAAGCTTTTTTCAAGGGCATGGCCGTCACCCGCGCAGTGGAGCGGCTGGCGCTTGATGGTGTGCTGGACGTGTGCCTGGCCAATGCCTCGTTCCAGATCCGCTTCGACCCGGACCGTATCGCGCCGCAGGCGCTGCTTGAAGCGGTGCAAGGTGCCGAAGCCCAGGCTGTGGCCGAGCGTTCGTTGCAGACGCGGATCATCGAGATCCCGGTGCTGTACAACGACCCCTGGACCCATGAGACCCTGATGCGTTTCCGTGACCGCCACCAAGACCCGGCCAGCACGGACCTGGAGTACGCGGCGCGCATAAACGGGCTGGCGGATGTCGATGCTTTTATCGCCGCCCACAGTGGTGCGCCGTGGTTTGTGTCGATGGTCGGCTTCGTGGCTGGCCTGCCCTTCATGTTCCAGATGGTCGAGCGTGAGCGGCAGCTGCAGGTACCCAAATACCTGCGCCCGCGTACTGACACGCCCAAGCTTACCCTGGGCCATGGCGGTTGCTTCGGTTGCATCTACTCGGTGCGTGGGGCGGGGGGCTACCAGATGTTCGGCGTCACCCCGGCACCGATCTACGACCCTGGGCAAACACTGAACTACCTGAAGGCGCACATGGTGTTTTTCCGCCCGGGTGACATCGTGCAGTTCAAGCCCATTGATCGCCGGGCCTACGACCAGGCAGTGGCAGATGTGGAAGAGGGCCGTTTCGACTTGCGTATTCGCCCGGTCGAGTTCTCCCTGGATGCCTTCCTTGCCGACCCGGTCGGTTACCCCAAGTCGCTGCAGGAGGTACTGGCATGATCAAGGTACTCAAACCCGGCCTGGCCACCTCGGTGCAGGACCTGGGCCGTCAAGGCTACTACCACCTGGGCATTCCGCCGTCCGGTGCACTCGACCAGTACGCCCTGCGCGCGGCCAACCACCTGGTGGGCAACCCAGCGGGCGCAGCAGCCCTTGAGTGTGCGCTGGTGGGGCCGGAGCTGGAGTTCCAGCAGGATGCGCTGGTGGCGGTATGCGGTGCACAGATGCCCGCTTTGCTGGAGGGCCGCGAGCAGCGCCCCGACACGGCATTTGCGGTGCGCGCCGGGCAGGTGCTGCGCTTCGGCTTTCCCACGGCGGGCGCTCGTGCCTACCTGGCCGTGGCCGGTGGTATCGATGTACCTGAGGTGCTCGGTAGCCGCTCCACCTACGCGCTGGGGGCATTGGGCGGGTTCCAGGGGCGCAAGCTGATGCCAGGTGACGTGCTGCCGGTTGGTGTGCCCAGCGGCACGACCCGCGCCGGCGCAAGCCTGCCCATGGCCCTGCGCCAGGCCCTGGGCGGCGAGGTGGTGGTGCGGGTGGTGCCGGGGCTGTACTTTCATCGCCTGACCGAAGACGCAGCACAAAGCTTCTTTACGCAGGCCTGGACAGTCGGCTCCGAAGCGGACCGTATCGGCTATCGCTACAAAGGCGGCAGCGCCTTGGGTTTCCAGCCGCGGGAGCAACCGTTCGGTGCCGGCTCGGACCCGTCCAACATCGTAGACAGCTGCTACCCGATCGGTTCTATCCAGGTGCCAGCGGGGCTGGAACCGATCATCCTGCACCGTGATGCGGTATCGGGTGGCGGCTACGCCATGATCGGCACGGTGATCAGCGCCGACCTCGACCTGATCGGCCAGATGCAGCCCAACCAGCAGGCAAGGTTCCTGGCGGTGAGCCTGGAGCAGGCGCTGGAGGCGCGGCGATCATACAAGAAGAAACTGGCCTGCCTGGCCAGGCTCTTTGGCTGAGCGCAACGCGCTTGTGGAAGCGTTGTGCGATCCCTGCAGGAGCGGAAAACCCGCTCTTTCAGGGCCCTATTCTCTAGCAGGATGCTGCCAGGGAAATGTTTGGAAACTAGATTCAGAGAAGGATCCTACAAGCATTTGGGAAGCCCCAGACTCCTTGGAGAATTGATTCCCCGATAGTGTTCATGTCTTCAGTTTTCTCGAAGACAAGGACCCCTTCATGCCCGGCCCATCCGATCTGCCTCCGGTAAAACCCGACAGCGCTGTCGATGCCCATGACGCTTCAGAACGCAGCGTTTACGCGATGCTCGAAGTGCCGGAGGGTAGCGATTCACCCTATCCGGCTGACCAGGGGCAGCGAGCAGGTGACCCGGATTTTGAAGGTTACCCCGGCGACCCGGAGTTCCAGCTGCGTGGCGGCTTCGAAAACCTGATGCTCGACGCGGCGAGCCCGCTGTTCGGTCTGGTCNCGACCCGGAGTTCCAGCTGCGTGGCGGCTTCGAAAACCTGATGCTCGACGCGGCGAGCCCGCTGTTCGGTCTGGTCATTCGCCTGCGTACGCTGGATGACCTGCCCAACATCGCCTATGTGCACAAGACCGTGCAAAACCAGGTCAGTAACATCCGCGAAGAAATCCAGCAGCACGGCTACCCCATCGTGCACCAGGAAGTCTATTCCTATGCCCTGTGCCTGTATCTGGACGAGGCCGTGATGAGTCGCCCCTGGGGCAACAATTCGTGCTGGAGCCACGAGCCGCTGCTCAGCATCTTCCACGACGAAACCCAGGGCGGCGAAAAGATCTTCGTGCTGCTCGAACGGGTCATGCAGGCGCCCAAGGAATTCCAGGATGTCCTGGAGTTCCTGTACTACTGCTTCTGCCTGGGCCTGCGGGGCAAGCACGCCCTCGACCCCAAGTGCGAAGACATCATCAACGCCCTGATCTCGCGCATGCACACGGTCATCCGCGAACTGCGTGGCCCCCTGCCGCAAGAGGTGTGCGACCCCTACACCAACGTCGTTCATTGCCCCCACCGCCCGCGACGCTGGGAGTGGCCCTGGTGGAGCCCGCTGGTGATCTCGGCCGTCGCCATGGTCTGCGCTTACAGCCACTACAGCTACCGCCTCGACCTGCTCACCGCCGAAGTCCTGGAATCGCTCGACGCGATTCTGCAGCAGTAGCAGGGGACGCCACATGCCTAGCCAATCCGATTTGCGCTTTACCTTCCAGCCGCTGGTGGGCCGGAGTGAATTCGAAGTGGTGTCGTTCGAGCTGGACGAAGCCATCAGCACGCCGTTCCAGCTGAAGCTGGAACTGGTCAGTTTTGAAGACGATGTCGACTTCGGTCAGTTGCTCGACAAGCCGGTGCTGTTCACGATCTGGCACGGCGAGCGCCCGCTGCGCTACGTGCACGGCCTGGTCAGCACCTTCAGCCAGGGTGAAACGGGCTTCCATCGCACCCGTTATCGCGCCCTGGTCGAACCCGTGCTGGCCCGCGCCGGGCTGCGCTCGAACTGGCGCATCTTCCAGCAGAAAACCGTGCCGCAGATTCTCGAGATCATGCTCAAGCGCCAGGGTATCACCGGCTACGAGCTGAGAAGCATCGACAAGCACGAGGTGCGCGAGTTCTGCGTGCAGGCCGGTGAAACCGACCTCGACTTCATCGCCCGCCTGGCCGCCGAAGAGGGTTTCGTCTACCGCTTCGAGCACACGCCAAAACTGCACAAGCTGCTCATCACCGACCGGCTGCTGGGGCTGGGGCAGCTCAGCCAGGGCGCCATCAAGCCCGATGACGATGACGA
>NZ_JBNRIK010000003.1:337036-353881 GCF_053557975.1 Pseudomonas sp. XP2 | reverse complement strand
TCATGAACACGTAGACATAACCCGGGCGCAAAGCGCGCAGGGTGTAGGCAGAGTGTTGCAGCGGGGGGAAGCTTTGTTCCAAATTGAAACCCGCACTGGCATAGCGGCAGGCGGGCGTGTCGCCGGTGCGTGGCACGATGGCATAGCGCACTGGCAGGATGGGGATGCGTGCAGTACAGGCGGGACCGGAAGTGGCGCTGCTAACGGAAGAATTGCTCATGCGAGTTCCTTGCTCAGAGAGCAGTCTTTTCAGACCAAACGCGTAGAACGGCCTGTTCCAGTGCAAATAACGACTGGAAGAGTTGGCTGAGGCTAATGCTGTAGGAAATATCTTCCTTGTTTCAGGAGATGAAAAAACGATCGGCTTGTTAAGGCTCAGGCGACAGACAATGCCTCGATTTCTGCTTCTTGGTCGAGGCTGAAAGTGTAATATTTTATTTGAATGTTTTTGTGTTCCGCGAGCGTGGTTTTATAAGTGGAAAGTTTGACCTTTTCTGTAGGAGTTGTCTTACATATTAGGCGGTCGTTAAACTTTCAGTTCTTGCACTTGGCCATCACTACTTGGCAAGTTCGAGGTGCGCCCCCCGAGCGGCCGGCATAGCGTATGCAATTGTTCATGGATTTTTGCCGCGCAATGCTCAGGGTATTGCCCCAGGCCAGGCCGCCTTCGCCAGTCGTGGGTACGGCTTTGGCGAAGCAGTTGGAGCCTACTGCAGGCGTGGCGTAGCGCGCCTTGCTGCCTTTGCTGGAGCAACCAGCGGTGAGCGCCAGGCTGAGGGCGAGCAGGGTGGTCAGGGCCCAGTATGCGTTTGGTCTGCTCACGTGTTCCCCTTCTGCGCTTGGCAGCAAATGCCTTGCAGGATATTTCATTGTAGCGAAGCGGTGAACTATCGCGTCGCGAAGGGGCTCCTTTGCTAAGCGCACCTTGCGCTCACCTGATGGCGCAAGCCCATCAGCCCCCTGGGTCACTGAATGAAAAGGAGGCACTGTGACCGCTACTGACCAAACCCTCTACCGCTGTACGCCCAGCCCGCTGCACGCCCTGCTGCTGGCAGGCAGTGTGCCGTTGTTCCTTGGCGCACTGCTGAGCGATATCGCCTACTTCAACAGCTACCAGATCCAGTGGAGCAACTTCGCCGCCTGGCTGATTGCCGGTGCCTTGGTGTTCTGCGGGCTGGCACTGTTGTTCGCGCTGGCAAACCTGGTCCGCGCCGAACGCAAGGGCGGGCGCGCCATGCTGTACTTCGTGCTGCTGCTGGTGACCTGGGTGCTCGGCTTGATCAATGCGTTCGAGCACGCCAAGGACGCCTGGGCGGTGATGCCGTCGGGGCTGGTGTTGTCGGTGATCGTGACCGTGCTCTCGGTAGTGGCTGCCTGGACCGGATTGAGCAACCTGCGCTCGGGAGGTGCTGCATGAAGCCTTTGCATGCATTGAGCCTGTTGAGCATGGCGGTGTTGCTGAGTGCCTGTGGTGGTGACGGCGAGCGTACCCAGGCCCATGGTCCGGACCCCAAGTTGCCCGAGCCGCAGCGCGGCTTGTTGCCGAGCATGAAGATTGCCCAGCCGGTGGCCTGGGGCGAGCAGAAACCGACCGTGCCGGAGGGTTTCAATGTCACAGCCATTGCCACTGACCTGAAGATTCCGCGGCAGAGCCTGGTGCTGCCCAATGGCGACATCCTGGTGGCCGAGGGCAGGGGCGGCAGCGCGGCCAAGCTCAAGCCCAAGGATGTGATCGCCAGCCAGATCAAGGCCAAGGGCAATACGCAGGTCAAAGGTGGCAACCGCCTGACCCTGTTGTGCGATGCCGACGGCGATGGCACCTATGAAGTGCAGACCGTGTTCGCGGAAAACCTCAACGCACCGTATGGCCTGGCCTTTGCCAACGGCAAGCTGTATGTGGCCAACCAGGATGCGCTGGTGCGTTTCGACTACAAGGATGGCCAGACCCAGGCAGACGGCCCGCCATCCAAGGTCACCGACCTGCCGGCCGAGATCAACCATCACTGGACCAAGGCGCTGACGATCAGCCCTGATGGTCGCTACCTGTATGTGGGGATCGGCTCGAACAGCAACATCACCGAGCGCGGCCTGGAGGTGGAGATCGATCGGGCGATGGTCTGGCAGGTCGATGCCGAAACCGGGGCGCACCGGCCTTACGCCACCGGCTTGCGCAACCCGACGGCATTGACCATTCAGCCGCAGACCGGGCAGTTGTGGACGGTGGTTAACGAGCGCGATGAGCTGGGCCCCGACTTGGTACCGGACTACCTCACTTCGGTGCGC
This sequence comes from Pseudomonas sp. XP2, assembly GCF_053557975.1. NCBI lineage: Bacteria > Pseudomonadati > Pseudomonadota > Gammaproteobacteria > Pseudomonadales > Pseudomonadaceae > Pseudomonas > Pseudomonas sp. XP2. The sequence goes on along the minus strand of NZ_JBNRIK010000003.1, from coordinate 351,598 downwards.
GAAGGTGGCTTCTATGGTTGGCCTTACAGCTACTGGGGGCAGAATGTAGATGATCGGGTGCGGCCGCAAAACCCGGCCAAGGTGGCTGCGGCGATCAAGCCGGACTACAGCCTGGGCTCGCATGTGGCTGCATTGGGTGTCGACTTCTCGATCCCGGCCATGGGCAAGGAGTTTGCCGACGGGGTGTTCGTGGGCGAGCACGGCAGCTGGAACCGGCCCGATCCGGTGGGCTACAAGGTGATATTCGTGCCGTTCAGCAATGGCAGGCCGGCAGGGGCGCCCATCGACTTTGCCACGGGCTTCCGCGGCGAGGATGGCAAGACGCGTGGGCGGCCGGTGGGCGTTACTGTGAACCCGCGTGGGGCGTTGATCATTGCCGATGACCTGGCCAATACGGTATGGCGGGTGACGCGTAACCGTTGAGCAGCGGTGTGACCGGATCCACCCCCGTGGGGGTGGGTTCACCCAGGAGCCGGTGAGGTAACTGGCGCCGGCAGGGTTGCGGGCACCGTCTATGCTTGTTGGCGCGTGAACAATTCGCGCCCTTTTTTGCTTGATCACATGGAAGCAGGTCTATGAACCCGATTCGCTCTCTCGCTCGTGCTGTTGCCTTGGCCACGCTGGCATCCGCTGCCAGCTTTACGGCGTACGCTGCCGATATTCCGATTGCCAGTGAGGCACTGGAAAGCCATGTCACCACGCAGGTTACAGCTATCGACCAGGCCAACCGCCAGGTCACGGTGAAAGGCCCTGATAACAAAGCGGATGTGACGTTCCAGCTCACGGATCAGGCCAAGGCCCTGCCTAACCTCAAGGTCGGGGACAAGGTCGATATCTTTGTTACCCGCGCCGTGGCCTATGTGCTCAACACCGATGTGGGTGGGGCGCCGAAGGCCACCGAGGAGTCCGGCACCATTCGCGCCACAGCGCAGAACCCCAACCCGGGTGGCGAGGCATTCCGCCAGGTCCGGGTCACCTCGCAGATCAAGAAGATCGACCTCAAGACGCACGAAGTGAGCCTGCTGCCACCTGAGGGCAAGCTGCAGGTGGTCAAGGTCGAAAACCCGGAATTACAGGCGCGCATGAGTAATCTCGAGGTCGGCCAGACGGTCGATGCGATCTTTACCGAAGTGCTGCGCGTCGAAACGTCGCGCTGACTATTGACCGAGACAGGCTACGGGTTGCCCGTAAATGGATCCGTCGTGATGCCTTGCATGACGGCGGATGCTGTACGAACAGCTGAATCACCCAGTCCGGGCGGGTCTTGCTGGCGTCATTGAGCCAGTTGGCGACTGAGTCCTGGGCGTACTTGTCGGCTTCTGCCAGGCGCGGTACCAGCATTGGCTCGGCCGCTTCAGGCGTCTGCTTGAGTGCGGTGATGTGCTCGCACCAGACCCCACGGGGGCGCAGCACCTCGATGCAGAAGCGCCTTACCAGCGGGTCCGCATCGCCGGCATGCTGGCCGAGCAGGGTGAGCGCAGTCCCCAACTCCTGGACCAGGCGCGGACGCAGGGCGATCCAGGCCCACTCGCGCACGCCAAAATGCTCATCGCGGGCAAACCGCAACTGAGCCAGTAGCGCTGGCTCCAGCGCCTGCGTGCGCGACAGATGCACTTGGGCAAAGGCGGCCCAGCTGCGCACGGTATCGGAAACATGCGAGCTGCATTGTTCGAATACGTGCTGGCGGATTGGCGAGGAAGCTTGTTCCAACCAGTGCCCCAGCTCAAGGCCAATGGTTGCGATTTTCTTGGAAAGGCCCAGCGTCGCTGCTGCTTCAGCACAGGCGAGCAACTGTTCGACCAGTGTGTCGGGTAGCAGGCTGGCCAATGAGCCGACCAGGGTGGCCTGATTTACTGCCAGGCATTCGGCGAGGTTGCGGGTTGGCAACTGCCCGTGATCAATCAGGTTTTTGCGTTCATCAGTCATCGAATGTGTTCCATCACATCAGGTGTTTGTTTTTTCTTGCTGCTGTGACCCGTGCCCGTATGGCCCCTGGGGTTTCGCGACAGCACAGTATCCTAGCTCATGGGCAAAAAACGGACTCGCATATGCGCCTGGCGAATAAGGTGTGTGCAGGGTTTCGATTTCCATAGATGGAGGGAATTTTCGATCATGGCTTCAATATGTTTCAGCAATGAGGACTGCCATGTTCAGTAAAACCCTGTGCCTACTGCTGCTTCCCTTTGCCTTGGCGTTGCTTGCCGGGGCGGTATTGCCGTTTCAGGCCGCAGGTAATGCTGCCGTGGGCCGTGCCCTGGGGCATTGGTTGTGGGGGGCATTCACATCGTTGACCGTGAGTTCGCTAGTGGTAATCGCCGCGCTGTTGATCCTCAGGGTTCCCGTACCAGAGCTGGGCAAGGCCCTGCAGGGGCCGTGGTGGCTATGGATCGGGGGTGTGCTGGGGGCCATGTATGTGGCGGGCGCTGCGGCGCTTACGCCCAAGCTGGGCGCAGCGGGTTTTTTGGTGCTGGTGGTGGCTGGGCAGATCATCACGGCAGTGCTCGCCGACCACTACGGGGTGATGGGGCTGGGTGGCAAGCCGCTGAGCCTGGCCAGGGTGGCAGGTGTAGTGCTGATCCTGTGTGGCGTGCTGTTGGTTCAAGGCACCTGGGCGACGGCGCCAGCGACCAGTGCAATCACCACGGTAAAGCAGCCAGAAGGCTGATCAGCGTCCCGGCTGGCTGCAGGCCCACACGGTTTCGCGCAGCCAGCGGTGCCCGGGGTCGCTGTCCTTGCGGCTGTGCCAGGCCTGCTGGTAGTCGAACGAGGGAATGGTCAGTGGCGGCGTGAACTGGCGCAGCGTCTTGTGCTGGCGCAACGACCCTACCGCGCGGCTGGCCACTGTGAGGATCAGGTCGGTGCCAGCGAGTACCTCTACTGCCGCGCTCCAGTGTGGCAAGGCCAAGGCGATACGGCGGCGCAGGCCTGATGCTGCCAGAGCGCGCTCTATTTCGTCGAAGGCATCCGGGCGCATGGCCATCAGCACATGCGGGCGTGCCAGCCAGTCTGTCAGGGCCAGGCTGCCGCTGGCGGGCAACACCTGGCGATCGGCAACACTGATGAAATGGTCGGCAAACAGGGGCTGGGCGGTGATGTCCTGAGGCAGCTCCGGGAACAGGCCCAGTGCCAGGTCCAGTTCGCCATCGAGCAGTTGGGCCAGCATGGTTTCACGGCTGGCCTGGCTGATGGCCAGGTCCACCCCAGGTGCGATCTGACGCAGGTGGCGCAATAGGGGTGGCAGGATGATGCGTGAGGAGTAGTCGGACAGTGACAGCCGGAAACGGCGCTGGGCTCTGGCTGGGTCGAACTGGGGCGTGGCCAGCAGGCCGTTGAGATGGGTCAACGCATCCTGCAGCGGTTTTACCAGCGACTGGGCACGGGCGGTGAGGGCCATGCCGCCGCCTTGGCGTACCAGCAAGGGGTCGTCGAAGTGTTTGCGCAGCTGCGCCAACGCGTGGCTGACCGCCGGTTGGCTGCGGTGCAGCCGCAGGGCGGCACGGGTCACGTGCTTTTCGCTGAGCAGGGCATGCAGGGCGAGCAGCAGGTTGAGGTCGATCTTGCGCAGTTCATCCATGGGGTAAATGGCCTTGGTGCATTCCAGGGGTCTTTATTAGCTTAACAAGCCTTGCATATCGCCGGGGTCGCGTTGCGGCCCATCGCGACACAAGGCCGCTCTTGCAAGGATTGCGTTAACCGTTAGGGTTATACTCCTCGCCCGTTTTACTGTTATCCGAGTACTCCGATGGGTCTTTGCGCAACTGCCACACCTGAACCGCGTCGCCAGGGCGCGCCTATGATCGCCTTGGCCTTACTGTTGGCTGGCGCCTGGTTCCTCAATTTGAATGCCGGCTTCAAGCAGGTATTGCTTCTGCTGGTCGGCGCAGCGCTCGGCCTGACCTTGTATCACGCCGCCTTCGGCTTCACCTCGGCCTGGCGGGTGTTCATCACCGAGCGTCGCGGAGCAGGCCTGCGGGCACAGATGGTCATGCTGGCCCTGGCCGTGCTGCTGTTCTTTCCCGCATTGTCAGCTGGCAGCCTGCTCGGTAACCCGGTCACCGGCCTGGTGGCCCCGGCGGGTGTTTCGGTAGTGTTCGGGGCGTTCATCTTCGGCATCGGCATGCAACTGGGTGGTGGTTGCGCATCGGGCACATTGTTCACCGTGGGCGGTGGTAATGCGCGCATGCTTGTGACCTTGCTGTTCTTCATCATGGGTTCTGTAACCGCCACCCATCATGCCGACTGGTGGTTTGCCTTGCCGTCTTTCCCGGCAACCTCGCTCGTGCAGGTTTGGGGTATGGGGCCGGCGCTGCTGGTGAGCCTGGCAGTGTTCGGGCTGATTGCCTGGGTCACCGTGCTGCTGGAAAAGCGCCGGCACGGCGCGCTGGAAGCGCCAGTTGCCAGCGAGCACCAGGGCCTGCGGCGCTTCCTGCGTGGCCCCTGGCCGTTGCTGTGGGGCGCCATTGCCCTGGCACTGCTCAACTACGCGACCCTGGCGCTGGCGGGGCGGCCGTGGGGCATTACTTCGGCCTTCGCCTTGTGGGGGGCCAAAACCCTCAACGGCCTGGGCGTGGATGTCGGCAGCTGGGTGTTCTGGCAGGCGCCGGCCAATGCCAAGGCGTTGGCCTCACCGTTGTGGCAAGACATCACCACGGTGATGGACCTGGGCATCGTGCTGGGTGCGCTGCTGGCGGCTGGCCTGGCGGGGCGCTTTGCGCCAAGCCTGAAAATCCCGTTGCCGTCGCTGCTTGCCGCAGTCATCGGCGGCCTGCTGTTGGGCTACGGTTCGCGGCTGGCCTATGGCTGCAATATCGGTGCGTATTTCAGTGGCATAGCCTCGGGCAGCGTGCATGGCTGGCTGTGGCTGGTGGCGGCTTACGCCGGTAATCTGATCGGCGTGCGTCTTCGCCCGTTGTTTTTCGCGGGTGAGCGGCGCCCGGCGGTGCTGACGGGCTGCTGAGGCACTGCGTGAATTGCTGCAAGCGGTGCAGAAATCATCTGCACTTCGCCTGAGTATCCAACGTCTGCTGCCCAGTCGTGTGGCTGGGCAGCGTCACACTGGTCGCGATCGAGGGTGCTCGAAAACCACTTTATATTTCGTCGATAACCTATTGATAAATAGCAATTTATCTTTTGGCAAGAGCGTGCTGGATACACTGCTCATAGTAAGTCTGCCTGATCGCGGCAGGCTTGAGCCGCGAGCGGCTGTTGTAGGTCTGCTCGGTAATACCGAAGGCGGTCATGCGCATCCAGGGTTTGGGGAATTTGCGTACCTGCAGCTTCTTGCGCGTGGCATACAGGGTCACCCCGGAAAGCTTGGCCTGCTGGGCGTCGGCGGCGATCTGCGCACCCCAGCCGCAGGTGTGGCGATCGTTCTGGCTCAGCGCCCGGGCCTGGGCGCCAAAAGCCAGCGTGGCCAGCAGGCACCCGGCCATGGTTGCTAGAATTACTCGCATGTTGCTGTCCTAAGCATCTGAAGGAGAACGAAGTTTGCCTTCGCTTTGCGATGCAGGGGGCCAGCAATTTGCCGTCAGATCACCGCCATGCGCAGCGGGCTGGCGGCTGGCGTGCGCAGGCTTGCCCAGGCCAAGCTGGCCGCCCAAATCACCGACACACCATAGTTCAGCCGTTGATACAGGCCGAACAGCTGGCCGTTTTGTGCTGCCTGGCCCATCAGTGCGACGGTAATGATCGCCAGCACCACGCAGGCCAGCGAGCACAGCGCCAGGGCCCGCGAGCCTGCAATGCGATTACCCAGCCACGCCCACAGGGCACTGGCCAGGGTCAGCGAGAGGAACATCAGCAAGCCAAACAGGTTATGCAGTTGCTGCGAGATGGACGGCTGCGCCGGTGCGCAACCCTGGTCACAGGGGAACCAGCCGGTGCCCAGGCTGCCAACACCATGCAGCAACACCAGGGCCGCACTCAACAGTGCCAGTTTCGATCCACGCCAGCGCCGCGCCAGGCCCCAGGCAAACAGCGCGAACAGGGCCGCCAGGGGGAAGTTGTTGGCCAGTGGTGACCAGCTGTGGGTGGGCGCGCCTACGGCGCCGAGCTGGCTCATGGCCTGTTGCAGGTGGTCATAGCCGGGGTAAGCCTGGGCGGTGAGCCACACACCTGCCAGCAACCACAGGGGTATCAGCAGGCCGCTGGCGAGCAACAGACGGTCGAGAGGTTTCATGCTGCATTTTCCTTCCATGGATGAGTGAGCGCAAAGGCGCACAGTACAGGCTTGTGCGGGCTCTGGGCCAGCGCTTGTACCGGTTTTTCCATGGGCGAGGGGTGCAAGCAGGAGCAATAAATACCGCACCGGGTGTATGTGATCGTACAACTGCTTGCGCTATGATGAGCGCTGTCTTCCAAGGTGAAATACAGGGCAATGACAGAGCAGCAGGTACAGGCAAGGACCCGGCGCAAGCCGCGTAGTCTGGCCCAGGAACTGGTCACAGTGCTGACCGAACGCATTCGCAGTGGCCAGCTCAAGCGTGGCGACAAGCTGCCGACCGAATCGCAGATCATGGTTGAAGAGGGCGTGAGCCGCACCGTGGTGCGTGAGGCGATCTCGCGGCTGCAGGCGGCCGGGCAGGTCGAGACACGCCATGGGATCGGTACGTTCGTGCTGGACGCGCCCGCTTCGGGGGGCTTTCGCATCGACCCGGCGACTGTGGTCACCCTGCGTGAAGTGCTGGCGGTGCTGGAATTGCGTATTGCGCTGGAGATCGAATCGGCGGGCCTGGCGGCGCAGCGGCGCAGTGATGAAGAGCTGGCGGGCATGCGCGCGGCGCTGGACGAACTCAATGAAGGGGCGGCCCATGCCAATGATGCGGTCTCGGCGGACTTCCAGTTCCACCTGCGCATTGCCCAGGCCAGCGGCAACCACTACTTTGCCGATATCATCAACCACTTGGGTACCAGCATCATCCCGCGTACCCGGGTGAACTCTGCGCGGTTGGCGCATGATGACCAGGCGCACTACATGAGCCGCTTGATGCATGAGCACGAGGCCATTTATGAAGCAATCGCCCGGCGTGACAGTGAGGGGGCAAAAATGGCCATGCGCATGCACCTGAGCAATAGCCGTGAGCGCTTGCGTCAGGTGCATGAAGAGGCTGAGGCGCAGGGGGTCTGAGACCTTTGGTCGCCGGTACTGGCCTCTTCGCGGGCACGGCCGCTCCCACTGGGATCTGCATATCCTTGAGGGTGTAGCAGGGCGCTAAAGCCCAAAGAAAAGCCCCGCCATATGCGGGGCTTTGTTGTTTCAGGCGTTCGGTCAGATCGCCTGGTCACTCCATTGCCCATTCACCAGGCGGCGCAGCCCCAATGGGTTTCCGTCGCGCAAGGCTTCAGGCAGCAGGGCCTGCGGGTAGTTCTGGTAACACACCGGGCGCAGGAAGCGGTCGATGGCCAAGGTACCCACCGAGGTACCGCGGGCATCCGAGGTCGCAGGGTAAGGCCCACCGTGGACCATGGCATCACTTACTTCGACACCAGTCGGGTAGCCATTGATCAGGATGCGTCCGACTTTCTCCTCCAGCAGCGGCACCAGCCAGGCGTAGGCCTCGAAATCTTCCGCTTCGCCGATCAGGGTAGCGGTCAGCTGGCCACGCAGGCCCAGCAGGGCGTTGCGCAGTTGGTCGTTGTCCTGCACTTCTACGGCCACGGTGGTTGGGCCGAACACTTCCTCCTGCAGCAGCGGATCAGACTCGACCAGCAGGCGGGCATCGGCCTTGAACAGCTGGGCGCGGGCCTGGTTGCCTTCTTGCGGCTGGCCGGCCAGGTGCTCGATACCGGCATGGGCCTGCAGGTGCTCAAGCCCTCCCACGTAGCTGCGCAAGCCCCCTGCGTTGAGCATGGTTTGCCCAGCCTGCTGGTCCAGATGCTGGCCAAGGTCGGCCAGTAGCTGGCTGTACTGTGGTGATTGCAGGCCGATCACCAACCCAGGGTTGGTGCAGAACTGGCCGGCACCCATGCACACCGAGCCTGCCAGTTCGCGGGCGATGGCCTCGCCACGTTTGGCCAGGGCGGCTGGCAGGATGATGACCGGGTTGATGCTGGACATCTCGGCAAACACAGGAATCGGCTGTGGGCGCTCGGCGGCCATGCGGCACAAGGCGTCGCCGCCCTTGAGCGAGCCGGTGAAGCCGACGGCCTGGATGGCCGGGTGCTTGACCAGCCACTCGCCTACACCGCCACCGAATACCATGTTGAACACACCCTTGGGCATGCCGGTGCGCTCGGCGGCGCGCACGATGGCGCACCCGACAAGGTCGGCAGTGGCCATATGGCCGCTGTGCGCCTTGAACACCACCGGGCAACCGGCGGCCAGCGCCGCAGCGGTATCGCCGCCGGCGGTAGAGAAGGCTAGCGGGAAGTTACTGGCACCGAACACGGCGACCGGGCCGACGCCAATGCGCATCTGGCGCAGGTCCACGCGCGGTATCGGCTGGCGCTCTGGCAAGGCCAGGTCGATACGTGCACCGAGGAAATCGCCACGGCGCAATACCTGGGCGAACAGGCGCATCTGGCCACTGGTGCGCCCACGCTCGCCTTGAATACGGGCGGCGGGCAGGGCGGTCTCGCGGCAGACGATGGCGACGAAGGCGTCGTCCAGCTCGTCCAGTTCGGCGGCGATGGCGTCGAGGAATTCGGCGCGGCGGGCCGGGGCCAGTTGGCGGAACTCAGCGAAGGCGGCAGCGGCGGCCTTGGCGGCCTGGTCTACTTCAGCTTCGCTGGCTTGAGCGAAGCTGTAGGGCAGGGCTTCGCCAGTGCTGGCGTCCAGGCTCTGCAGGCGCTGAGTGCCAGCGGCGCTGCGCTGGCCGGCGATGAAGTTGTGGCCGAGGATTTCAGGCATTGGGGTGCTCCTGTTGGCTGACGGGAAATTGGACTGTGGGAGCGGGCGTGCCCGCGAAGCAGGCAACCCGGTGTATGGCACCGGCTTTGCCGGTGTTCGCGGGCATGCCCGCTCCCACAGGGAAGGGGTTGGTTCTATGGTCCAGCAACCCCTGGGGCATCAGGTAATCGGTGCCGGGTTGAACAGGGTGATGTCGTTGTGCAGGCGGTGCTGCTCGGCCCAGGTCTGCTTGCGGCCGCTGGCTACGTCCAGGTAGTAATGGAACAGTTCCCAGCCCAGCTCTTCGATGCTCGAACGCCCTGTGGCGATGCGCCCGGCGTCAATATCGATCAGGTCGGGCCAACGCTGGGCCAGTTCGCTGCGCGTGCACACCTTGACCACTGGCGCCATGGCCAGCCCGTAGGGCGTGCCTCGGCCAGTGGTGAACACATGCAGGTTCATGCCGGCGGCCAGTTGCAGGGTGCCGCAGACAAAGTCGCTGGCCGGGGTGGCGCAGAAAATCAAGCCCTTGCGCGTTACCCGCTCGCCTGGGCCGAGCACGCCCTGAATAGCGCCACTGCCGGACTTGACGATGGACCCCAGCGACTTCTCGACGATATTGGACAGGCCACCTTTTTTGTTGCCCGGCGTCGTGTTGGCGCTGCGGTCGGCGGCGCCTTGTTGCAGGTAGCGGTCGTACCAGTCCATTTCGCGGATCAGGGCGCCGGCGACCTCCTGGTTTTCGGCACGTGAGGTCAGCATGTAGATGGCGTCGCGCACCTCGGTCACTTCGGAGAACAGCACGGTGGCGCCGGCGCGTACCAGCAAGTCGGCGGCGTAGCCCAGCGCGGGGTTGGCGGTGATGCCCGAGAAGGCGTCGCTGCCACCGCACTGCATGCCAAGGATCAACTCGCTGGCCGGTACGGTTTCGCGGCGGCGCTGGTCAAGTTTCTTCAGTCGGGTTTCGGCCAGCGCCATGATCTGCTCGATCATTTCCACAAAGCCCAGGCTGGCGTCCTGCAGGCGGTACAGCCACGGGTCGCTGAGGTCTACCGAAGGGTCGTTTTCGTGCATCACCTGGCCGGCCTGCAGCTTTTCGCAGCCCAGGCTGATGACCAGCGCCTCGCCACCCAGGTTGGGGTTGCGCGCCAGGTTGCGCACGGTGCGGATCGGGATGTAGGCATCGCGCGCGTTGATGGCCACCCCGCAGCCGTAGCTGTGGGTGATGGCTACCACGTCATCGACATTGGGGTACTTGGGCAGCAGTTCACTGCGAATACGCTTGACCGCATGCTCGAGCACGCCGGTCACGCACTGCACGGTGGTGGTGATACCGAGGATGTTGCGGGTGCCGACGGTGCCGTCGGCGTTGCGGTAGCCTTCGAACGTGAAGCCTTCGAGCGGCGGCAGCGGGTATGGGACGGCATCGCAGCGCGGCAGGCTGTCCAGCTCCGGGGCGGACGGCATGGCCAGTTGGCTTTCCTGCACCCAGCTGCCCTGGTGCAGGTCTTCCAGCGCGTAGCCAATGATTTGCCCATAGCGGCGCACCGGCTCACCTTTGGCGATGGCCACGGTGGCCACCTTGTGGCTTTGTGGCACCCCTTCGACCAGGGTCAGGCCGTCGGCAAAGCGGGCACCTTCGCCCAGGCCGCCGTCGTTGACCACCACCACGACGTTATCGTCGTCGTGCAGGCGAACGTAGCGTGGCGAGTCGGAATGTTCGATCAACTGCATGTTTGGGCCCTACTTGTCAGGTTCTCAGGCTTTTTTGTACATCCGCCCGCACCGGTTGCATCGGTGCGGGCGTGTTCACTCAGTGACGCGAGCTGGCCAGTTCGCCGTTGGCGGCAGGCTCAGCCTGTGGCTTTGGGGCATCGTCGCGCAGCTCGATACGCTTGATCGGGCCGACGATCACCAGGTAGCTGAACACCGCTACCAGGGCGTTGGCGCCCACGTACACCAGTGCCCACTTGAACGAGCCGGTGGCGCTGATGATGTAGCCGATCACGATAGGGGTGGTGATCGAGGCGATGTTGCCGAACGTATTGAACAGGCCACCGGACAGCCCGGCGATCTGCTTCGGCGAGGTATCTGCCACCACCGCCCAGCCCAGCGCGCCAATGCCTTTACCGAAGAACGCCAGGGTCATGAAACCAACCACCATCCACTCGGCACCCACATAGTTGCAGAACACCATGGTGGTCGACAGCAGCAGGCCGCACACGATGGGCAGTTTGCGCGAGAAGGTCAGCGAGTTGCCCCGGCGCAGCAGCCAGTCGGAGATCACGCCCCCCAGCACGCCACCAATGAAACCGCAGACCGCCGGCAGGGAGGCGATGAAGCCGGCCTTGAGGATGGTCATGCCACGTTCCTGCACAAGGTACACGGGGAACCAGGTGAGGAAGAAGTAGGTGATGGCGTTGATGCAGTACTGACCCAGATACACGCCCAGCAGCATGCGGCTGGTCAGCAGTTGCTTGATGTAGCCCCATTTCGGGCCGGCGTTGCCGCGCTTCTGGTCCATGTCCACCAGGCCACCGTTCTGCTCGATGTGTTCGAGCTCGCTTTGGCTGATGCGTGGGTGTTGGCGAGGGTTGTAAATGGTTTTCAGCCACACCATCGAGAAGATGATGCCCAGCACACCCATGACCACGAACACGTGCTCCCAGCCGAAGCTGAACACGATCCAGCCCATGATCGGGGCGAACAGCGCAGTGGCAAAGTACTGCGCCGAGTTGAAAATGGCTGAGGCAGTGCCGCGCTCCTGCGTCGGGAACCAGGCGGCGACGATGCGCGCGTTGCCCGGGAACGACGGGGCTTCGGCGAAACCGACCAGAAAGCGCAGGGTGAAGAGGGTGACGACAGCCCAGGCAACCGGCAGGCCACCGACAAACCCCTGCAGCAGGGTAAACAGCGACCAGGTGAAGATGCTGAAAGCGTAAACGTTTTTGGAACCGAAGCGATCGAGCAGCCAGCCACCAGGAATCTGGCCAGCCACGTAAGCCCATCCAAAGGCGGAAAAGATATAACCGAGGGTTACGGCGTCAATGCCGAGATCTTTCTGCAGGCTGGAACCTGCGATAGCAATGGTAGCGCGGTCGGCATAGTTGATCGTGGTCACCAGAAACAGCATGAACAGGATCAGGTAGCGCACATGCGTCTTCTTAGTCGCTTGCATGCTGGCAATACTCCCACTAGTTATTTTTGTGCGGGCTCACGAATTGTAACCGGAGCGGGGCTGGCCCACTCCGGGCGCGGCAGGTGGCAGGCCGCGGGCAACGCTTACTGCGGGCCCATCTTGTCCATCAGCGCGGCGAGCATCTCGTACTCTTCTGCGGTGAGGTCGGTCAGCGGCGTACGCACCGGGCCAGCGTCGTAACCGGCAATTTTGGCACCGGCCTTGACGATGCTTACGGCGTAGCCGGCCTTGCGGTTGCGGATGTCCAGGTACGGCAGGAAGAAATCGTCGATCAGTTTGGCCACGGCAGCGTGGTCGTCACGGGCGATGGCGTTGTAGAAGTCCATGGCGGTCTTCGGCACGAAGTTGAACACGGCGGAGGAGTACACCGGTACGCCCAGGGCCTTGTAGGCGGCAGCATACACTTCGGCGGTCGGCAGGCCGCCCAGATAGCTGAAACGCTCGCCCAGGCGGCGACGGATCGACACCATCAGCTCGATATCACCCAGGCCATCCTTGTAGCCGATCAGGTTCGGGCAGCGCTCGGCCAGTTTTTCCAGCAGGTCGGCATTCAGGCGGCAGACGTTGCGGTTGTACACCACCACGCCGATCTTCACCGATTTGCACACTGCTTCGACGTGGGCGGCGACGCCGTCCTGGCTGGCTTCGGTCAGGTAGTGCGGCAGCAGCAGCAGGCCTTTGGCACCCAGGCGCTCGGCTTCCTGTGCGTATTCGATGGCCTGGCGGGTGGAGCCGCCCACGCCAGCGAGGATAGGGACAGAAGTGGCGCAGGTGTCGACGGCGGTCTTGATCACCTGGCTGTATTCGCTGGCGGCCAGGGAGAAGAACTCACCGGTACCACCCGCGGCGAACAGGGCGCTGGCGCCATACGGGGCCAGCCATTCCAGGCGCTTGATGTAGCCAGCCTGGTGGAAATCGCCCTGGGCGTTGAAGTCGGTGACCGGGAAAGACAGCAGGCCGTGGGAGAGGATGGATTTAAGTTCTTGTGGATTCATTGTTGTAGGCATCCTGTGGCGCTTGGGTGAAGGTGTTGTTCTGTGTTGGAGGTAAGTTATCGTACAACTTGAGCGATGACTAGTCCCCTTTGCGAGATTTTTTGCAGTGAGGCAAGGAGGAAGGGGGATTACCTGTACTGGCCTCTTCGCGGGTAAACCCGCTCCCACAGGGACCGCGCCCCCTTTGACCCCTGTGCCGATCCCTGTGGGAGCGGGTTTACCCGCGAAGAGGCCAATGCAGGCGAACCATGGCGCAAGGCAAGACACCGATGGCAGACTATCCGCTATCAGTCATCGTATCTCTTTATGGGGAAGGAAAAAAACGATCGCGGAGACAGGCACAAGGCCGCCGCCCGATTCCACGGGAAGTGTTCTGGGACCAGCAGAGGGTGACCGGGGATACGGGGGCGGCCTTGCGCCGCCCCGCGATCAAAGCAGAGGAAACTGAAGGTCAGGCCGCGTGCTGGCGCTTGATTTGCGCTTTGCGTACCTGGGCACGGCAAGCATCGCCGAAGGCCTGGAACATCTTGATCGAATCCGGGTTCTTCGCAGCTTGCCACTCCGGGTGCCACTGCACAGCGAACAGGAAGGGCGAAATGCTCGGGGCGTGAATGGCCTCGACCAGGCCGTCTTCGGCCAGTGCGATGGCTTCGATGCCGGCGCCGAGCGTGCGCAGCCCTTGGCCATGCAGCGAGTTGACGCGAATTTCGTCGGTACCCAGGGTGTCACGCAGCCAGCTGCCCGGCTTGATCTTCACACCATGTACCTGGGCGTACTGCACTTCAACCGGGTCTTCAGGGTTTTCCCGGTGGTCGTTGAAGCCAGGCTCGGCGTAGACCTTCTGGTAGATGTCGCCACCCAGGGCCACGTTGATTTCCTGCATGCCACGGCAGATACCGAAAATCGGCAGGCCACGCTTGATCGCCGCTTTCACCAGCGGGATGTCGAACAGGTCGCGGTTCTGGTCCTGGCCCTTGCCTGGGGTTTCATTCTCCTGGCCGTAAAGGGCCGGGTCGATGTTGCTGCCAGCGCCGGTCAGGTACACGCCGTCGGCCATGTCCAGGTAGGTGTCGAGGTCTTCAGTGCCGCAGCAGGTGGGCACCAGTACCGGGACGCAATCGGAGAATTCGACCAGCGGGGTGATGTATTTGTGGGTCATGACCTGATAGTCATGGCCTTTGCGCTCTTGGCTGCCCATGGTCATCAGGACGACGGGTTTGCGCAGGGAAGGTTGCTTGTTGCCAATGTTGCTGTTGGACATATGTCACCTTGGGACAGGTTCAGCCTGTCGTTGTTGTGCAGGTGCACGGCGCGGGGCCCTGGGTGCAGCCTGAAGCTCCGAGCACTGCCGGCTCGTCAGAGGCGACGATTCCGGTCGGGGCTTGTAGATAGCTTGCCAGAGCCGTTCGATATGTCAAACGACGGAGCGGGCTTTAGTGCGGGGAATGCACCGGTTTTTGGGGGCTGAAACCGATGCGGGCCTGTGGCGGCGTGGGTTTGGCGGGGGTGTTGGTCAATAATATTTAACGACGCAGTTGGGT
>NZ_JBNRIK010000003.1:326820-336887 GCF_053557975.1 Pseudomonas sp. XP2 | reverse complement strand
CCGGCGATAGGGTCGGCACAAGCATCAAACATTTTGCTCAGTGCAGTATCTGCGCCAGGAACGCCTTGGCCCGCTCGGTACGCGGCTGGTTGAAGAACACCTGCGGCGGGCTGTCTTCGATGATGTGCCCACCCTCAAGGAACAGCACCCGCTCGGCTACCTGCCGGGCAAAGCCCATTTCATGGGTGACGCAGAGCATGGTCATGCCCGTGCCGGCCAGTTGTACCAGCACATCCAGCACTTCAGCGACCATTTCCGGGTCCAGCGCCGAGGTGGGCTCGTCAAACAGCATGATCCGCGGCTTCATGCACAGTGCCCTGGCAATCGCGACGCGCTGCTGCTGGCCGCCTGATAGCTGGCTGGGGTACTTGTGCGCCTGGCTCTCGATACCCACCTTGCTCAGGTACATGCGCGCCCGCTCTTCGGCGTCCTTGCGCGACAGCCCGCGCACGCTGGTGGGGGCCAGCAGGCAGTTGTCGAGCACGCTCATGTGCGGGAACAGGTTGAAATGCTGGAACACCATGCCGATGTCGCTGCGCACCTGCGCCGCTTCCCGGGTGGTGGCGGCCAGGTCGATGCCATCCACCTGGATGGTGCCCTGCTGGGCCACTTCCAGGCGGTTGATGCAGCGGATGAGGGTCGACTTGCCCGAGCCGGACGGCCCACACAGCACGATGCGTTCGCCTTCGCGCACCTGCAGGTTGATGTTGTGCAGCACGTGGAACGCGCCGTAGTGCTTGTTCAGGCCTTCGATGCGGATCAGCACCGGGCGTGGGTCGGGCTCGGGGGCAAGGCTTGCAAGGCTCAGGGGGGCGGTCATGTTGTTTTTCTCCCGCGTGGGTTCAGTCGAAACGAGTCGCGCTGTAGGGCGCAGGGTCGGTGAAAGGGGGCTCGCCGGTGATCAGCTCGGCCACCAGCCGGCCGCTGACCGGGCCCAGGGTAAGGCCGTGGTGGGCGTGGCCAAAGTTGAACCACAGCCCGGGGTGGCGCGCTGCGGGGCCGATGACCGGGCGCATGTCGGGCAGGCACGGGCGGCGGCCGAGCCAAGGGGTATCGTCCAGGCGCTCACCCAAAGCCGGGAACAGCTTGCGCGCCAGCGCCTCGCAGCGGCCCAGCTGGATCTGGTTCCCTGGTGCGCTGCTGGCGTCGAATTCGATGCCGGTGGTCAGGCGCACGCCGCGCGCCATCGGTGCCAGCACGTAGCCGCCCTGGGTGTCGCAGATTGAATGCTCAAGCGTTGCGCCGTCACGGGTGCTGTAGTGCATGTGATAGCCCCGCTTGATCGCCAGCGGAATCTGGTAGCCCAGGCCGCTGAACAGCTCGGCCGATTGCGGGCCGAGGCAGGCCACCACCTCGTCGGCGGTAATCGGGCCACGGCGGCTCTCTACCCGCCATTGGCCGTCGGCCTGGCGCAGGCTGCGCGCATCACCGTGCAGGAACTGCCCGCCGCGCTGCAGGAACAGCGCCGCGTAGCCGCGTGTGAGGGCGCCGGGGTTGTTCACGGTCTTGGGGTCGAGCCAGTGGATGCCGCCGACCACGGTGGCATCCAGTTGATGCTCGCGAGCCTGCAACTGCCCGCATTCCAGGATTTCGAATTGCAGGCCATAGCGGCTCAGGCCCTTGGCGTCGGCCTTGGCCTGCTCGAACAGGGCAGGGTCACGGAACACTTCGATCCAGCCTTTGGCCTGCACCAGCCCTTCCAGGCCAGCGGCTTCGATCAACGCGTCGTGTTCTTCGACGCAGCGCTGCACCAGCGGCAGCATGTCGGCGGCGGCCCCGGCCAGGCGCGCCGGGGCCGACTGGCGCCAGTAGCGCCATAGCCACGGCGCCGCCTTTGGCAGGTGCGCCAGGCTGTAGCGCACGTCGGGCTGGCGGTTCAGGCCGTAGCGCAGCAAGGCACCCACCTGCCGGGGGAAGGCATAGGGGATGACGCTGGAGCGCTCGATCAGCCCGGCGTTGCCGTGGCTGGTACCGCTGCCGGGTTCGTCGCGGTCGATCAGGACTACCTGGCGCCCGCGGGCCTGCAAGTGCAGGGCGGTGCTGACGCCGACGATGCCGGCGCCGAGGACAAGGGTCTGGCAATGCATGGAGCGTATCCTTCGGTCAGTTCAGGTGGCGGCCCAGTCGGCCTTCCAGGTGTTTCAGCAGGCGCCGCACCAGTTCGACGATCACCAGGTAGAGCACGGCGGCCCATAGGTAGATCTGGAAGTCGAAACTGCGCGAGAAGGCCAGTTTGGTCACGCCCATCAGGTCGTAGATGGTCACCAGCGAGGCAATCGCGCTGGCCTTGATCATCAGGATCAGTTCGTTGCCCAGCGGGCCGATGGCCACCAGCAACGACTGCGGCAGAATCACCTTGAAAAAGGTGGTAGAACGCTTCAGGTTCAGCGCCCGCGCCGCTTCATGCTGCCCCGGCGCGACGGCCATCAGGCTGCCGCGGAAGATCTCCGCCTGGTAGGCGGCGGTGTTCAGGGTGAAGGCCAGCAAGGTGCAGAACCACGCCTCGCGGAAAAACCACCACAGGCCGACGTCCTGCCAGAAGCCCTTGAGCGAACCCAGGCCGTAATACAGCAGAAACAGCTGGGCCAGCAGCGGCGAGCCGCGGAAGAAGTACACATAGCCGGCGGCCATGCGTTGCAGCAGCAGGCTGCGCGACATGCGTGCCAGGGCCAGTAACAGCCCGAGGACGGCGCCCAGGCTGAAGGAAATGGCTACCAGTTTGGCGGTGACCAGCAGGCCATCAAGAAAGCGTGGCCCGTAGCGTTCCAGCAGGTCGGGGTCGAGCACCAGTGCCAACAGTTGTTCGAAGCTCATGCCCGTGCTCCTTGCAGGTGGCGGTTACTGCGCCGTTCGATGAAAGCGAAGACGCGCCCGGAAAGCGCTGCGAACAGCAGGTAACCCAGGCAGGCGACGCCATAGAAGAACATTGGCTCCTTGGTCACGCTGACGGCCAGGTTGGTCTGACGCATCAGGTCGACCAGTGAGATGGTCGACACCAGCGAGGTGTCCTTGAGCAGCGACAGCCAGTTGTTCGACAGGCCGGGCAGGGCGATGCGGGTCAGTTGTGGCAGCAACACCTTGAAAAAAGCGGTGCGCTTGCTCAGGCCCAGTGCCGAGCAGGCCTCCAGCTGGCCCTTGGGCAGGGTCTTGAAGGCCGCCAGCCAGATCTCGCTGGAAAACGCGGCGAACACCAGGCTGAAGGCGATCATCGCGGCGAGGAAGGTGTTGATCAGGAATTCACCCTGATAGCCCATGGCCGCGAGGATTTTCTGCGCGGCGATCTGGCAGCCGTAATAGATGATCAGCAGTGTCAGCAGCTCAGGCAGGCCGCGGAACACCGTAGAGAAGGTGGTGGCCCAGGCCCGTGGCAGGCGCTTGCGCGAACGCGCCGCCAGCGCTACCAGCAGGCCCAGCGGCAGACCGATGGGCAGGCAGGCCAGTGCCAGAGAAACAGTCACCAGGGCGCCGGCCAGCAACGCCTGGCCCCAGCCTCCGCTGGCGAAGGACAGCAACGACAATTGATCGAGCATGACGAACACCTTGTGTTGACCTCACCGGCCTCATCGCCGGCAAGCCAGCTTTCACAAGAGACTGCACATCTGTCAGGCCTTGTGCGTCCTGTGGGAGCTGGCTTGCCGGCGATAGGGCCGGATCAGGCGAGACGGGCTCTAGGATCAGTTGTAGATATCGAAAGCAAAGTACTTGCTGGCGATCTTCTGGTATGTGCCGTTGGCCACGATCTGTTGCAGCGCGGTGTTCAGGCGCTGGCGCAGGGCTTCGTCATCCTTGCGCACGGCAATGGCGGCGTCGGCCTTGGTATCGGCCACGTCGCCGAGGATCTTGCAGCAGTCCCCGCCGTTCTTGTTCATCCACTCGTGCAGCGGGAATTTATCGGCAATCACCCCGTCCAGGCGCCCGGCGGCCAGGTCGGCGTTGGCTTCGTCCATGGTCGGGTACAGCTTCACATCGGCCCCGGCCTTGCCATACACGTCTTCGGCGTAGATAGCCTGGGTGGACGACGACTGAGCCCCGACGGTGTAGCCGACAAAGTCGGTCTGTGCGCTGTCGATCTTGCTGTCCTTGGCTACCGCCACGGTCAGCGGGGTGCGGTAGTAGTGGTCGGTGAAAGCAATTTTCTTGCGCCGCTCTTCGGTGTTGATCATCGATGCGACGATGGCGTCGTACTTGCGCGCCATCAGGGCAGGGATGATGCCTTCCCAGTCCTGGGCCACCAGCGTGCACTCGACTTTCATCTGTTCGCACAGGGCATGGGTGATGTCGATATCGAAGCCATGCAGCTTGTTATCGGCGTCTACATAGTTGAAGGGCGGGTAGGCACCCTCGGTGGCGAAGCGCAGGGTTTCGGCACTGGCGGCGCCCGTCAGCAGCAGGGCACACGCTCCCACCAAGGCCATGGTCTTGTTCATCTCGCACCTCATTGCACTCTTGCTATTGTTGTTTTCCCGTCGGCCACGAGGTGTAGCCGACGAACTCGTTATGTAGAGCGGCAGTCGCTTCCAAGCGTTTTTCAACATCAGGCCCGAGCTTCTTGCAGACCTCGTTGACCATCAGGTGCACCCACGACAACATCGTCGAGGTGGATTCCCAGAACAGATTGATCTCGGTGGGGATGCGGAACACCTCGTCGGCGTTGGCATCAGCCCAGTCGCAGAAGGTGTCGGTCACCAGGGTGACCGTAATGCCTGCCTCACGTGCCTTTTGGCACAGCAGCAGGGCGTGACGGGAGTAACGGCGCGCCTCGAACACCACCAAAGCGCTGTCTTCGGCGCGGCCCAGCAGCACGTCACCGAAGTGCCCGGCACTGAGATCGACCAGTTGCACCCCATCGCGCAGGTACTGCAGCAGGTGGCTCATGCACATGGCGATGCCGCGCTCGGTCTGGAAGCCGGCGATGAACACCCGCGGCTTGCTCGCCAGGCGTTGCGCTACGCTGTGCCAGGTCGGGCTCTGGCGGTACTCGTGGACGCGCATCAAGGCCGCGATTTCCAGCTCCAGGCTGCCGGCGTTGTCACCAGCGTCCTGGTTCTGGCGGTAATCCTGCAATCGGTCGCCCACCAGCCATGGGCCATCGCCCAGGTCGTTCTGCAGGTCTTGCTTAAGTGCCTTGAGGTGGGCATAACCCAGTGAGCGGCAGAAGCGCCCGACGCTGGATTCGCTTACCTGCAGCTTGGCGGCGATGCTGGCCGAGGTCTGGAAAGGCAGTTCGTGCAGGTTGGCAAGCATGTAGGTGGCGATCTTGCGACCCGAGGCAGCGGCCCCTTCGAGGCTGTTTTCCAGGCGTTGCTTGATCGGTTGGCTCATGCTGCGGCTCCAGGGGGTAAGGCTTGGGAAGAAAATGAATGTTTTCTGTCATCAAGTCAACATTTGACAGATTGCTGTCACATGCAGGAAAGTTTTTGTCGTTGCAACGCTGTAGCCATTCCAATACCAACAAGGAGCTTCAGATGTCCGCACCTTCCACCAGCACCGTCGTGCGCGTGCCTTTTACCGAGCTCCAGAGCCTGTTGCAGGCCATCTTCCAGCGCCATGGGTGCAGCGAGGCCGTGGCCCGGGTGCTGGCCCACAACTGCGCCAGCGCCCAGCGTGATGGCGCCCATAGCCATGGGGTGTTCCGCATCCCCGGCTATGTTTCGACCCTGACCAGTGGTTGGGTCGATGGCAATGCCACCCCAAAGGTCAGCGACGTGGCCGCCGGCTACGTGCGTGTCGATGCTGCTGGCGGTTTTGCCCAGCCGGCACTGGCGGCAGCCCGTGAGCTACTGGTGGCCAAGGCGCGCAACGCTGGCATTGCGGTGCTGGCGATCCACAATTCGCACCACTTTGCCGCGTTGTGGCCGGATGTAGAACCGTTCGCCGAAGAGGGCCTGGTGGCCCTGAGCGTGGTCAACAGCATGACCTGCGTAGTGCCGCATGGCGCGCGCAAGCCACTGTTTGGTACCAACCCCATCGCTTTTGCAGCGCCTTGTGCCGAACACGACCCTATCGTCTTCGACATGGCCACCAGCGCCATGGCCCACGGCGACGTGCAGATTGCCGCGCGTGCCGGCCAGCAACTGCCCGAAGGCATGGGGGTGGATGCCAATGGCGAACCGACCACCGAGCCCAAGGCGATTCTGGAGGGCGGCGCGTTGCTGCCGTTTGGCGGGCACAAGGGCTCGGCGCTGTCGATGATGGTCGAGTTGCTGGCGGCGGCGCTGACCGGGGGGAATTTCTCCTGGGAATTCGACTGGTCGGAGCACCCGGGGGCGAAAACACCCTGGACCGGGCAACTGATCATCGTCATCGACCCTAGCAAGAGCGAGGGCGAGCGCTTTGCCCAGCGCAGTCGCGAACTGGTGGAGCAGATGCAGGCGGTGGGCCTGACGCGCATGCCGGGTGAGCGGCGCTATCGTGAGCGCGAGGTGGCCGAGGAGGAGGGGGTGGCGGTAACCGAGCAGGAGTTGCAGGGCCTGAAGGCGCTGCTTGCCTGACCCGGCCTATCGCCGGCAAGCCAGCGCCCACCGGTACATCACCCAGCTCAAGGCCTGTGGTGTACCGGTGGGAGCTGGCCTGCCGGCGATGAGGGCATCACTGTCAGCGCCAATCTCCTGCCATGCAATGTTGCATAGACAACCTTGCACAATAGTGGATGTTCCTGAGCACACACTCCGGGTATGCTCAGGTCTGCCTTTTCGAACTGTCCTGATTCAAGGAGCTGCACGCTGTGTTCAAACATGTCGATGCCTATGCCGGCGACCCGATCCTCTCGCTGATGGAAACCTTCAAGGCCGACCCGCGCGCCGACAAGGTCAACCTGAGTATCGGCCTGTACTACGATGAGGCCGGCGTGGTGCCGCAACTGGCGGCTGTGGATGCGGTGGAAAAACGCATTGCTGGCCAGGACCATGAAGCGTCCCTTTACTTGCCAATGGAAGGCCTGGCCAGCTACCGCCAGGCTATTCAGGCGCTGTTGTTCGGTGCCGATCACCCGGCCGTGACCGGCGGTCGCGTGGCCACCGTACAGACTGTGGGTGGCTCCGGCGCCCTGAAAGTCGGTGCCGACTTCCTCAAGCGCTACTTCCCGCAGTCCGAAGTCTGGGTCAGCAACCCGACCTGGGACAACCACCGCGCCATCTTCGAAGGCGCCGGCTTCAAGGTGCACACCTACCCGTACTTCGACCAGGCCTCCCGTGGCGTGGACTTCGACGGCATGCTGGCCACCCTGCAGACCCTGCCGGCCAACAGCGTGGTATTGCTGCACCCTTGCTGCCACAACCCCACCGGTGCCGACCTTACGCAAAACCAGTGGCAACACGTGGTCGAAGTGGTCAAGGCACGCCAGCTGATCCCGTTCCTCGACATTGCCTACCAGGGCTTTGCCGAAGGCCTGGTGGAAGACGCCTACGCCATCCGTGAAATGGCCCGCGCCGGCGTGCCGTGCCTGGTCAGCAACTCGTTCTCGAAAATCTTCTCGCTGTACGGCGAGCGGGTAGGTGGCCTGTCGGTGGTCTGCGACGACGACGCCACGGCCCAAAGCGTGCTTGGGCAGCTCAAGGCAACCGTGCGCCGCAACTACTCCAGCCCGCCCAATTTTGGCGCCCAGCTGGTGGCAGGCGTATTGAGCGATGCAGCGCTCAATGCCCAGTGGGCCGATGAAGTCGAAGTGATGCGCAAGCGTATCCTCGACATGCGTCAGGCGCTGGTCGATGCCCTGGCCGTGTTGCTGCCAGGCCAGGACTTCCAGTTCTTCCTGCGCCAGCGTGGCATGTTCAGCTACACCGGCTTCAGCGTCGAGCAAGTGCGGCGCCTGCGTGACGAGTTCGGCGTGTACCTGATCGACAGCGGCCGTGTGTGCATGTCCGGCTTGCGCCCGGCCAACCTGCAACGGGTTGCCGAAGCGTTCGCTGCTGTTCAGAAGTAATCGCTCAAGGGGCCCTGCGCGGCCCTGCCTGTGGGAGCGGCCTTGCCGCTCCCACAATTATCTTCTTTACCCACCGGTGTAGCCTGCTTGTAAAGACAAGTGCAACCGCCCCTCGGAAAAGGGCTTCGCAAGTGCAACCTTTCGGTGCACAATCGCGCCCCTCTTTTCCGGTTGAGTTGGGCGAAGGCACTGTTTCGCCATTCTCAGCCTGTTACAGTCTTGCGAGTGGAGCTTCACCCGGAATGAATGAGCAGGCCCCAAGCGTTGAACAACGCTTTGTAGAATCGACCCCCGCCACCCTCGGCAGCTGGGCGCGTCACGACACCACCTGGATGCTGGGCCTGTTCGGCACAGCCATTGGCGCCGGAACCCTGTTCCTGCCGATCAACGCCGGCCTTGGCGGTTTCTGGCCGCTGCTGATCCTGGCTGTACTGGCCTTCCCAATGACCTACTTCGCCCACCGCGGGTTGACCCGCTTCGTGCTCTCCGGGCGCAATGGTGGCGACATCACCGAAGTGGTCAAAGAGCACTTCGGCAGCAACGCCGGTGCCGCGATCACCGTGCTGTACTTCTTCGCGATCTTCCCCATCCTGCTTATCTACAGCGTGGCGCTGACCAACACCGTGTCCAGCTTCATGGAGCACCAGCTGCACATGGCGCCGCCACCGCGGGCCATCCTGTCGTTTGTGCTGATCCTCGGCCTGTTGGCCATCGTGCGCTGTGGCGAGCAGGCCACGGTCAAGGTCATGAGCCTGCTGGTGTACCCGTTCATCGTCGCCCTGGCGCTGCTGGGCCTGTACCTGGTGCCGCACTGGACCGGTGGCATCCTCGACAGCGCCACCCAGGTGCCGCCGGCCTCGGCCTTCCTGCACACCCTGTGGCTGGCCATTCCGGTAATGGTGTTCTCGTTCAACCACTCGCCGATCATTTCGGCCTTCGCGGTCGACCAGAAACGCCGCTACGGCGAGCATGCCGACGAGCGTAGCGGCCAGATCCTGCGCCGTGCCCACCTGCTGATGGTGGTGATGGTGCTGTTCTTCGTGTTCAGTTGCGTGCTCACCCTGAGCAGCGCCCAGCTGGCCGAAGCCAAGGCACAGAACCTGTCGATTCTGTCGTACCTGGCCAACCACTTCAGCAACCCGACCATCGCGTTCGCTGCGCCGCTGATCGCCTTCGTGGCCATCGCCAAGTCGTTCCTGGGCCATTACATCGGTGCCAGCGAGGGCCTGAAGGGCATTATCACCAAGACCGGCGCGCGGCCGGGCGCCAAGGCACTGGACCGCGTAGTGGCCGCGTTGATGCTGGTGGTGTGCTGGATCGTTGCCACCCTCAACCCGAGCATCCTCGGCATGATCGAATCGCTCGGCGGCCCGATCCTCGCGGTGCTGCTGTTCCTGATGCCGATGTACGCCATCCGCCGTGTACCGTCGATGCGCAAATACAGCGGTGCAGCCTCCAACGTGTTCGTTGTAGTGGTCGGCCTGGTTGCGCTGACCTCGGTGGTATACGGCCTGCTGGGCTGATTCGCTGCTTTAGATGAAGAATGCCCAGGTCGCTTGTCGCAACCTGGGCATTTTTTTGTCCACAAAAATTGTCCGGCAATAGAACAATTTCACCTGCCCCCATAGGCACCCGGCCGCCTTCATGCTTAACTCACTGTCCTTTTCAAACCCAGCATAAGGATTTCGTCATGGCTCAAGTGACTCTCAAAGGCGGCCCGGTTCAAGTCAACGGCGAACTGCCGAAAATCGGCGCCCAGGCTCCGGCATTCTCCCTGGTCGGTGAAGGCCTGGCTGACAAGTCGCTGAAGGACTACGCCGGCAAGCGCAAAGTGCTGAACATCTTCCCGAGCGTCGACACCCCAACCTGCGCCACCTCCGTGCGCAAGTTCAACGCTCAGGCCAATGATGTAGCCAACACTGTGGTGCTGTGCATCTCCGCCGACCTGCCGTTCGCCCAGGCGCGTTTCTGCGGTGCCGAAGGCCTGGAAAATGTTAAGAACCTGTCGACCCTGCGTGGCCGCGAGTTCCTCGAGAACTACGGCGTCGCCATTGCCGACGGCCCGCTGGCCGGCCTGGCTGCCCGCGCCGTGGTGGTGCTGGATGAAAACGACAACGTGCTGCACAGCGAACTGGTTGGCGAAATT
>NZ_JBNRIK010000003.1:262282-326681 GCF_053557975.1 Pseudomonas sp. XP2 | reverse complement strand
CCCCCGCGAAAGGGCCAGTCCAGGCAACCGAAACCTTTCAGCCCGCCACTCCTCCAAGCAACACCCTGTAACGGCCCGGAACGCTTTCCGGGCCGTTTTCATTTAAAGTTCAGCGTCTTGGCAACGTCAGCCAAAGGTAAACCTCTGGTAAAGGCCCTTTGCTAAAACGATACCATTGCTTATCGTTCATCCTCCCCAAGCCGCCATTCCGAACAAGGTTCGTTCAACCCATGCAAGTGTCCAATTCCCGTTCCCCCCGTCGCTGGCTCGTCGGCCTGCTGATCCTGCTGCTGGTGGCTGCACTGGCCTGGTGGCTGTGGCCTGCAGCAACGCCTGCGCATAAAGAAGCCGGCGGCGGCGGGCGCGGTGGCAAGGGCATGGGCATGATGGGTGGCCGCCCAGGGTTCGGCGGCTCCAGCGAAGCGGTGCCGGTACGCGTCGAACCGGTACGCGTAGGCGACTTCCCCCTGTATTACAAAGCCCTGGGCACCGTCACCGCCACCAATACGGTGAATGTGCGCAGCCGCGTGGCTGGCGAACTGGTGAAGATCCACTTCAAGGAAGGCCAGCAGGTCAAGGCCGGCGACCTGCTCGCCGAAATCGACCCGCGCTCGTACCGCATCGCCCTGCAGCAGGCCGAAGGTACGCTGGCGCAAAACCAGGCGCAGCTGAAAAACGCCCAGGTGGATGTAGCCCGCTACAAAGGCCTGTACGCCGAAGACAGTATTGCCAAGCAAACCCTCGACACCGCCGAAGCGCAGGTGGCGCAGTTCCAGGGGCTGGTCAAGACCAACCAGGCACAGGTCAACGACGCTCGCCTGAACCTCGACTTCACCCAGATCCGTGCCCCGATCAACGGCCGCGTGGGCCTGCGCCAGCTCGACCTGGGCAATCTGGTTGCGGCCAACGACACCACTGCATTGGTGGTGATTACCCAGACCGAGCCGATCAATGTCGCCTTCACCCTGCCGGAGACCGAGCTGAGCACCGTGCTGGAACGCTACCGCAGCGGCGCCAGCCTGCCGGTCGAGGCCTGGGACCGCAGTGACAGCAAGTTGCAGTCCACCGGCGTGCTGGGCAGTATCGACAACCAGATCGACACCACCACCGGTACCCTCAAGTTCAAGGGGCGCTTCGAGAACAAGGACCTGGCCCTGTTCCCCAATCAGTTCGTCAACGTGCGCCTGCTGGCCGATACCCTCAAGCAGGTGGTGTTGGCCCCGGCAGCGGCCATCCAGTTTGGCAATGACGGCACGTTTGCCTATGTGGTCAACGCCGAAAACACTGTGAATGTTCGCAAGCTCAAGGTCGGCGCCAGCGATGGAGAGAACAGCGTCATCCTCGAAGGCCTGAAGGCCGGCGACCGTCTGGTGCTGGAAGGCACCGACCGCCTGCGTGAAGGCACCAAAGTGGAAGTGGTCGAAGACAGCTCGCAAGTGCCGACCACCCCGGGCCAGCATCTCCAAGGGCAGGACACCAAGGGCGCGGCGCACACCGGTGAAGCTCAGCCAGGCAAAGCAGCAGGCAAGGCGGGCGCATGAACCTCTCGCGTCTGTTCATCCTGCGGCCGGTCGCCACCACGCTGAGCATGCTGGCCATTGTCCTGGCCGGCCTGATCGCCTACAAGCTGCTGCCGGTCTCCGCTTTGCCGCAGGTGGATTACCCGACCATCCGCGTCATGACCCTGTACCCCGGCGCCAGTCCGCAGGTCATGACCAGCGCCGTCACCGCACCCCTGGAGCGCCAGTTCGGCCAGATGCCCGGCCTGGAGCAAATGGCTTCGACCAGTTCCGGTGGTGCATCGGTGCTTACCCTGCGCTTCAACCTCGACATGAACATGGACGTTGCCGAGCAACAGGTGCAGGCTGCGATCAACGCTGCCAGCAATCTGCTGCCCAGCGACCTGCCTGCGCCGCCGGTGTACAACAAGGTCAACCCGGCTGACACCCCGGTGCTGACCTTGGCCATTTCGTCCAAGACCATGCCGCTGCCCAAACTCAATGACCTGGTCGATACGCGCGTTGCACAAAAGCTTGCACAGATCAGCGGCGTAGGCATGGTCAGCATTGCCGGCGGCCAGCGTCAGGCGGTACGCATCAAGGTCAACGTCGACGCCCTGGCGGCCAACGGCCTGAACCTGGATGACGTGCGCACGCTGATCGGCGCCTCGAACGTGAACCAGCCCAAGGGCAATTTCGATGGCCCCACCCGGGTGTCGATGCTCGATGCCAATGACCAGCTGCGTTCCCCCGAGGAATACGCCAACCTGATCCTGGCTTACAACAACGGTGCCCCACTGCGTCTGAAGGATGTGGCGGAAATTGTCGATGGCGCCGAAAACGAGCGGCTGGCCGCCTGGGCCAACGAAAACCATGCGGTGCTGCTGAACATCCAGCGCCAGCCTGGCGCCAACGTCATTGAAGTGGTCGACCGTATCAAGGAACTGTTGCCGTCGATCACCGACAACCTGCCGGCCGGCCTCGATGTGTCGGTGCTGACTGACCGCACCCAGACCATCCGCGCCGCGGTCAAGGACGTACAGCATGAACTGCTGATTGCCATTGTCCTGGTGGTGATGGTTACCTTCGTCTTCCTGCGCCGTTTCAGCGCTACCCTTATTCCGTCGATTGCCGTGCCACTGTCACTGATCGGCACCTTCGGCGTGATGTACCTGGCCGGTTTCTCGGTGAACAACCTGACGCTGATGGCCCTGACCATTGCCACCGGCTTTGTGGTCGACGACGCCATTGTCATGCTGGAGAACATCTCCCGGCACATCGAGGAGGGCGAGACGCCCATGCAGGCGGCGCTCAAGGGCGCCCGGCAGATCGGCTTTACCCTGATCTCGCTCACCTTCTCACTGATTGCGGTACTGATCCCGCTGCTGTTCATGGCTGACGTGGTCGGCCGCCTGTTCCGCGAGTTCGCCATCACCCTGGCAGTGGCCATCCTGATTTCCCTGGTGGTGTCGCTGACCCTGACGCCCATGATGTGCGCGCGCCTGCTCAAGCGTGAGCCCAAGGAAGAGGAACAAGGCCGCTTCTACCGCGCCAGCGGCGCCTGGATCGACTGGCTGATCAAACACTACGGCAACGCCCTGCAGTGGGTACTCAGGCACCAGCCGCTGACCTTGTTGGTGGCGGTGGCCAGCTTGGTGCTGACCGTGTTCCTGTACATGGTAGTGCCGAAGGGCTTCTTCCCGGTGCAGGACACCGGCGTGATCCAGGGTATCTCCGAAGCACCGCAGTCTACCTCGTTCGCCGCCATGAGCGAGCGTCAGCAGGCCCTGAGCAAGGTGATCCTGCAGGACCCTGCCGTGCAAAGCCTGTCGTCCTACATCGGCGTCGATGGCGACAACGCCACCCTCAACAGCGGCCGCCTGCTCATCAACCTCAAGCCTCACGGCGAGCGCGACGCCACCGCCAGCGAAGTGATCAGCCGCCTGCAGCCGCAACTTGACCGGCTGGTGGGCATCCGCCTGTTCATGCAGCCGGTGCAGGACCTGAGCATCGAGGACCGGGTCAGCCGAACCCAGTACCAGTTCAGCCTATCATCGCCGGACGCCGACCTGCTGGCGCAATGGAGCGGCAAGCTGGTGCAGGCGCTGCAGCAACGCGCGGAGCTGGCCGACGTCGCCAGTGACCTCCAGGACAAGGGCCTGCAGGTGTACCTGGTGATTGACCGCGATATGGCCAGCCGCTTGGGCATCAGCGTGTCGCAGATCACCAATGCCCTGTACGACGCCTTCGGCCAGCGGCAGATTTCTACCATCTACACCCAAGCCAGCCAGTACCGCGTGGTGCTGCAGTCGAAGGACGCTTCAGTGATCGGCCCGCAGGCGCTGGAGTCGATCCACGTCAAGGCCACCGATGGCGGCCAGGTGCGGCTGTCGGCGCTGGCGCGCATCGAGCAGCGTCAGGCCCAGCTGGCCATTTCCCACATTGGCCAGTTCCCTGCAGTGACCCTGTCGTTCAACCTGGCCCATGGCGCCTCGCTAGGTGAAGCCGTGCAGGTGATCGAGCAGGTGCAGAAGGACATCGGCATGCCGCTGGGGGTGCAAACCCGCTTCCAGGGGGCTGCGGAGGCCTTCCAGGCGTCGCTGTCGAGCACCTTGCTGCTGATTCTGGCGGCGGTGGTGACCATGTACATCGTGCTGGGCGTGCTGTACGAAAGCTACATCCACCCGGTGACCATCCTCTCGACCCTGCCGTCGGCGGCGGTGGGGGCCTTGCTGGCCTTGCTCATCAGCGGCAACGACCTGGGCATGATCGCCATCATCGGCATCATTCTGCTCATCGGCATCGTCAAGAAGAACGCGATCATGATGATCGACTTTGCCCTTGAGGCCGAGCGCCACCAGGGCATGAGCCCGCGCGATGCGATTTACCAGGCGGCGCTGCTGCGCTTCCGGCCGATCCTGATGACCACCCTGGCCGCGCTGTTCGGGGCGGTGCCGCTGATGCTCGCCACCGGTTCCGGCGCCGAGCTGCGCCAGCCGCTGGGCCTGGTCATGGTCGGCGGGTTGCTGGTCAGCCAGGTGCTGACGCTGTTCACCACCCCGGTCATCTACCTGTATTTCGACCGCCTGGCCCGCCGCTGGCGCCCGGGCACAGACGTGAAGCAGGCCGAGGCATGAACCTGTCCGGTCCTTTCATCCGTCGCCCGGTAGCGACCATGCTGCTGAGCCTGGCGATCATGCTGCTGGGCGGGGTCAGCTTCGGCCTGTTGCCTGTGTCACCGCTGCCGCAGATGGACTTCCCGGTAATCGTGGTGTCGGCCAATTTGTCCGGCGCCAGCCCGGAGGTCATGGCCTCCACCGTGGCCACACCACTGGAGCGCAAGCTGGGCAGCATCGCCGGCGTGACCACCTTGACCAGCAGCTCGAACCAGGGCTCTACGCGGGTCATCATCGGTTTCGAGATGGGCCGCGACATCGACGGCGCGGCGCGCGAGGTGCAGGCAGCGATCAACGCCACCCGCAACCTGTTGCCCAGCGGCATGCGCAGCATGCCCACCTACAAGAAGATCAACCCGTCGCAAGCACCGATCATGGTGCTGTCGCTGACGTCGGACGTGCTGCAGAAAGGCCAGCTGTACGACCTGGCCGACACCATCCTGTCGCAGAGCCTGGCCCAGGTATCGGGGGTAGGGGAGGTGCAGATCGGCGGCAGTTCGCTGCCGGCGGTGCGCATTGCCGTCGAGCCGCAATTGCTCAACCAGTACGGTGTGTCACTGGACGATGTGCGCACGGCCGTGGCCAACGCCAACCAGCGTCGGCCCATGGGCTTTGTCGAGGATGCCGAGCGCAACTGGCAGGTAAGGGCCAACGACCAGCTGGAAAGCGCCAAGGATTACGAGCCGGTGGTGATCCGCCAGCAGAACGGCACCATCCTGCGCCTGTCCGACGTGGCGAGCATTACCGATGGCGTGGAGAACCGCTACAACAGCGGTTTCTTCAATGACCAGAGTGCGGTGTTGCTGGTGGTCAACCGCCAGAGCGGTGCCAACATCATCGAGACGGTCGACCAGATCAAGGCGCAGTTGCCCGCCCTGCAGTCGTTGCTGCCGGCCAGTGTGCAACTGAACGTGGCGATGGACCGCTCGCCGGTGATCAAGGCCACCCTGAAGGAAGCCGAACACACCCTGCTGATCGCTGTGGTGCTGGTGATCCTGGTGGTGTACCTGTTCCTCGGCAGCTTGCGCGCCTCACTGATACCCAGCCTGGCAGTGCCCGTATCGCTGGTGGGCACTTTCGCGGTCATGTACCTGTGCGGGTTCTCGCTCAACAACCTGTCGCTGATGGCGTTGATCCTCGCCACTGGCCTGGTGGTGGACGACGCCATCGTGGTGCTGGAGAACATCTCGCGGCACATCGAGGACGGCCAGCCGCCGATGAAGGCGGCCTTCCTGGGGGCCAAGGAAGTGGGCTTCACCTTGCTGTCGATGAACGTGTCGCTGGTGGCGGTGTTCGTCTCCATCCTGTTCATGGGCGGCATCGTGCGCAACCTGTTCCAGGAGTTCTCGATCACACTGGCGGCGGCGATCATCGTGTCGCTGGTGGTATCGCTGACCCTCACGCCAATGCTGTGCGCCCGCTGGCTCAAACCACACCAGGCCGCGCAGACCCGCCTGCAGCGCTGGAGCGACAACGTCCACCAGCGCATGGTCAACGCCTACGACCGGAGCCTGGGTTGGGTCTTGCGCCACAAGCGCCTGACCCTGCTCAGCCTGCTGGCGACCATTGGTATCAACATCGCCCTGTACGTGGTAATACCCAAGACCCTGATGCCACAGCAGGACACCGGCCAGCTGATGGGCTTTATCCGCGGTGACGACGGCCTGTCGTTCACCGTGATGCAGCCGAAGATGGAAATCTACCGCCGCGCCTTGCTGGCTGACCCGGCAGTACAGAGTGTGGCCGGTTTCATCGGTGGCAACAGCGGTACCAACAATGCCATGGTGTTGGTGCGCCTCAAGCCGATCAGCGAGCGCAAGATCGATGCGCAGAAGGTGATCGAGCGGCTGCGCAAGGAAATGCCCAAAGTGCCCGGTGGTCGGCTGTTCCTGATGGCCGACCAGGACCTGCAGCTGGGGGGCGGCGGGCGTGACCAGACCTCGTCACAGTACCTGTATACCCTGCAAAGCGGCGACCTGGCGGCTTTGCGCCAGTGGTTCCCCAAGGTGGTTGCGGCGCTGCGTGCACTGCCGGAACTGACCGCCATCGACGCGCGTGACGGCTCCGGTACCCAGCAGGTGACGCTGGTGGTCGACCGTGACCAGGCCAAGCGCCTGGGCATCGACATGGACATGGTGACCACGGTACTGAACAACGCCTACAGCCAGCGGCAGATTTCCACCATCTACGACAGCCTCAACCAGTACCAGGTGGTGCTGGAAATCAACCCGAAATACGCCTGGGACCCGAGCACCCTTGAGCAAGTGCAGGTGATTACTGCGGACGGCGCCCGCGTGCCGCTGTCGACCATCGCCCGTTACGAGAACAGCCTGGCCAATGACCGGGTCAGCCACGAAGGCCAGTTCGCCTCGGAAGACATCGCCTTCGACGTCGCCGAGGGCTACAGCCCCGACCAGGCCATGGCGGCGGTGGAGCGTGCAGTGGCCAAGCTCGGCCTGCCCGAAGAGGTGATCGCCAAGCTTGGTGGTACGGCCGATGCCTTTGCCAAGACCCAGCAGGGCCAGCCCTTCATGATCCTTGGCGCACTGCTGCTGGTGTACCTGGTGCTGGGCATTCTTTATGAAAGCTACATCCACCCGCTGACCATTCTGTCGACACTGCCTTCGGCAGGCGTCGGTGCCTTGCTGACGCTGTATGTCACCGGTGGCGAATTCAGCCTGATCTCTCTGCTGGGGCTGTTCCTGCTGATCGGTGTGGTGAAGAAGAACGCC
This sequence comes from Pseudomonas sp. XP2, assembly GCF_053557975.1. Classification (NCBI taxonomy): domain Bacteria; kingdom Pseudomonadati; phylum Pseudomonadota; class Gammaproteobacteria; order Pseudomonadales; family Pseudomonadaceae; genus Pseudomonas; species Pseudomonas sp. XP2. The sequence goes on along the minus strand of NZ_JBNRIK010000003.1, from coordinate 319,274 downwards.
ATCTTGATGATCGACCTGGCCTTGCAGCTGGAGCGTCAACAAGGTCTGTCGCCGGAAGAGTCGATCCGTCGGGCCTGCCTGCTGCGCCTTCGACCGATCCTGATGACCACCCTTGCAGCCATCCTTGGCGCCTTGCCGCTGCTGCTGAGCCATGCGGAAGGCGCGGAAATGCGCCAGCCGCTGGGCCTGACCATTATCGGTGGCCTGGTCTTCAGCCAGGTCCTCACCCTTTATACGACGCCGGTGGTCTACTTGTACCTGGACCGCCTGCGCCACCGTTTCAACCGTTGGCGCGGCGTGCGCACCGACGTCGCCCTGGAAACCCCGCTATGACTTTCGCCCAGACCCCACTTCACCGTGCGCTGCAAGCGTTGACCAAAGGGCGAGGCTCGCGCCTGCTAGGCGCCGGGCTGTGCGTGGCCTTGCTCAGTGCCTGTACCTTGAGCCCGGACTACCACCGCCCCGAGCTGAACAGCACGGCGGCGCAGTTCAAACACGCCGAAGGCTGGACCCAGGCCACGCCGTCCGATGCCATCGCCCGCGGCGCCTGGTGGGAAATCTACGGCGATGCAGGGCTCAATGCGCTGGTTGAAGAGCTTAACCGCAGCAACCAGACCGTGGCGCAATCGGAGGCGCAATACCGCCAGGCCCAGGCGCTGGTGCGCAGCAGCCGTGCAGCGTTGTTCCCAAGCCTGGACCTGAGCGCAAGCAAAAACCGCTCCGCCCAAGGTACCGGCAGCTCCAGTTCCAGCCTTTCCAACAACAGCAGTGGTATTCGCAATACCTACAACGCCCAGCTCGGTGTCAGCTGGGAAATCGACCTGTGGGGCAAGCTGCGCGAAACCATGAATGCCAACGAGGCCAGTGCCGAAGCCAGCTTTGCCGACCTCGCCTCGATCCGCTTGAGCCAGCAATCAGAGCTGGTGCAGAACTACCTGCAGTTGCGGGTTATCGATGAGCAGAAACGCTTGCTGGAAGCCACCGTGGCAGCCTATGAGCGCTCGCTTCGAATGACCGAAAACCAGTACCGGGCTGGTGTCTCCGGGCCGGATGCCGTGGCCCAGGCCCGCACCCAGCTCAAAAGCACCCAGGCTGACCTGATCGACCTGATCTGGCAGCGTGCGCAGTTCGAGAACGCCATCGCTGTGCTGCTGGGCAAGACCCCGGCCGACTTCGCTCTGGCTGACAGCAAGGCCATTCCGGCATTGCCGCAAATTCCGGTTTCGTTGCCGTCGCAACTGCTGGAGCGTCGCCCGGACATCGCTGCTGCCGAACGCAACGTGATGGCGGCCAACGCCAATATCGGGGTGTCGCGGGCGGCGTACTTCCCGGACCTCAGCCTGAGCATGAGTGGTGGCTATTCCAGCAGCAGTTTCAGCAACTGGATCGAGCTGCCCAACCGCTACTGGTCGGTAGGCCCGCAGCTGGCGCTGACCCTGTTCGACGCCGGCAAGCGCAGCGCCGAGGTGGACCGCACGGTGGCGGTGTATGACCAGACCGTGGCGCAGTATCGTCAGACGGTGCTGGACGGCTTCAAGGAAGTGGAAAACCTGCTGGTGCAGTTGAAGGTGTACGGCGATGAAGCGGGGGTGCGCCAAGAGGCGCTGGATGCCGCACGCGAGTCGCTGCGCCTGACCGAGAACCAGTACCGCGCCGGGTTGATCGGCTACCTGGACGTAGTCAACGTGCAGACCACGGCACTGAGCAACGAGCGCAGCGTGTTGAACCTGCTGCAAGGGCGCCTGGTGGCCAGTGTGCAATTAGTGGCCGCATTGGGTGGCGGCTGGGATGCCGAGCAGGCGTTCGCCGAGCAGGACTGACCGGCACGTACAGGCCCTTGGAGGAGCGGCCTTGTGTCGGGATCGGGCCGCAAGGCGGCCCCGGCGATCTCTGTGTGCGCACCTGGTTTTGCAACCTCTGTGGTAGCGGGCTTGCCCCGCGAACACCGGCACAGCCGGTGCCATGCACCGCGTAAACCCCTTCGCGGGACAAGCCCGCTCCCACAATGGCCATGGGCCTTATTGGATCCATTCCCATTCGCAAAAACCCCGTGCGTTTCGCTTAAGCTTGAGTACAATCGTCAGCTTTTGCCGGGCCCCCTGTCCCGTCGCTGGAATTCCCAATGCTGACCGGTAGCTACTCCTCTTCACTGGTGTTGATTTCGCTGTGCGTGGCGATTCTGGCGTCCTATACCGCCCTTGACCTGACTGGCCGCATCGCCACCGCCAAGGGCCGGGCTGCCTACCTTTGGATGGGCGGCGGCGGGCTGGCCATGGGCATCGGCGTGTGGTCGATGCACTTCATTGGCATGCTTGCGTTCAGCCTGCCCATCGATCTGGGTTACGATCTTGCCTTGACCGCGTTCTCGCTGTTGATCGCCGTGCTGTCCTCGGGGTTTGCCTTGTGGCTGGTGAGCCAGCCGAGCCTGCCGGGGCTGCAACTGGGGTTCGGCGCACTGATCATGGGGGCCGGTATCGCTTGCATGCACTACACCGGCATGGCGGCGATGCGCATGCTACCGGGCATCGATTACGACCCCACATTGTTCGGCGCCTCGCTGCTGATTGCCGTGGGGGCCTCGGCGGCGGCGTTGTGGATCGCCTTCCGTCTGCGCAGGCACACCCCTTATGTGCGGCAGATCCGTGGTCTGGCGGCGGTGGTGATGGGCATTGCGATCGTGGGCATGCATTACACCGGCATGGCGGCGGCGAATTTCCCCGTAGGCAGCTTCTGTGGTGCGCTGGGCGGCGGGCTGCAGGGCGACGGCCTCGTCTATCTGGTGCTGATCACTACCCTGGCGGTGCTGGCGGTGGCCTTGCTGACCTCGGTGCTGGATGCCCGCCTTGAGGCGCGCACAGCCGAGTTGGCCCGTTCGCTGACACTGGCCAACCAGGAACTGACCCAGCTGGCCCTGCACGACACCCTTACAGATCTGCCCAATCGTACCCTGCTGGCCGACCGCATCGAGCAAGCCATCGCCAAGGTGGCGGAGCAGGGCGGCTGTTTTGCCCTGATGTTCATCGACCTGGACGGCTTCAAGCCGGTCAACGATGCCTTTGGCCACCATATAGGTGACCTGCTGCTCAAGGCCGTAGCGGCACGCCTGCGCGGCCACCTGCACAGCCAGGACACCCTGGCGCGCATCGGCGGGGACGAATTCGTGCTGCTGGTAGAGCTGCACGAGCCTGACGATGCCATGGACGTGGCGGTCAAGCAGGTGAATCTGGTGTCGCGGCCATTTCGCGTGGCCGAGCACGACCTGCAACTGTCGGCGAGCCTGGGCATCGTCCTGTACCCCGGCAATGGCCAGGACCAACACGAACTGTTGCGCAATGCCGATGCCGCCATGTACCACGCCAAAAGCGCCGGCAAGAACGGCTACAGCTTCTTTGACGCGTCGATGAACAGCAATGCACGTCAGCAACTTCAACTGCTGCAGGACCTGCGTCAGGCGCTGGAACAACGCCAGTTCCGGTTGCATTACCAGCCCAAGTTCGACGCCCAGGCCTGCCTGCCGATTGGTGCCGAGGCTTTGTTGCGCTGGGAACACCCGCAGCACGGTCTGTTGCTGCCCGACCGCTTCATCGGCTTGGCAGAAAAGACCGGCCTGATCATCCCGATCGGTGAATGGGTGCTTGACGAAGCCTGCCGGCAGATGCGCCATTGGCTGGACCAGGGGCACGCGGGCTGGCGCATGGCGGTGAACCTGTCGGCCATCCAGTTCTGCCATGCAGGGTTGGTCGAGAGTGTGGCCCGGGCCCTGCGGGAGAACGGCCTGCCGGCCAATTGCCTGACCCTGGAAATTACCGAGACCACCGCCATGCACGATGCCGATGCCAGCCTGACCGTGCTGCAACGCCTGTCTGACATGGGCGTGGACCTGTCCATCGATGATTTTGGCACCGGCTACTCCAGCCTGATGTACCTCAAGCGCCTGCCGGCCAACGAGTTGAAGATCGACCGTGGCTTTGTGCGAGACCTGGAGCAGGACAGTGACGATGCAGCGATTGTCTCGGCAATCGTCGCGTTGGGCCAGGCGCTGGGCCTGCGCATCGTTGCCGAAGGGGTGGAAACCGACAGGCAGCAGGACTTCCTGACCCGTCTGGGTTGTGATTCGCTGCAAGGTTATCTGCTAGGGCAGCCGGTACCGGCCGAGCAGTTCATGGCCAAGTTGCAGGCGTTGCACCAGGACAAGAGCGCCGCAGGTTAGCCAGCGCTGCGCAAGGAGAGGGCGGGTATGAACGCGTCCATTTCCGCTTCGACGGCTTCGATGATGCGCTCCACATCGGCTGCGGCCATGATTGCGGCACACGGGATGCCGGCGATGGCCATCAGGGTTTCGCCGGTGGTGCGGTCGAACAGCCGCGCGACCATGCTGCGGGGCGCATCCATGTTGGCTTCGAAGCCCAATGGATGAAAGTGCCAGCGCATCACCTGGCAGGCGTTGGGGAACGTCATTTTGTTCATGCCAGCCTCCTTGTCCGTGCCTGGACGTGGTGAGCAGCCAGCCACACCCATGTGGCTGCCGGGAATGTAAACATAGCAGTTGCTACGGGTGATTCTCGGCTGCAAACATGACAAATGTAGCAATCCATGACTTGGCTCACATCCGTGGGAGCATGCCCATAAGCCAGCTGCGTTCAGGCAAACGTTTACATCGCGCGATAGCAGCGGTTATCCGCGTCAAGCCGTACGTTTTCACGGGGTATCGGCGAAACACTTTTCGGACGAGCGGCAGGCTCACCCCAGCAGCCCGGCCGCGATGTTGATGGTGAACCCTAGGATCGCCGTATTGAACACGAAACCCACCAGCGAATGTGCCAGCACCACCCTGCGCAGTTGCCTGCCGGCAACGCCTACGTCGGAGGTTTGCACGGCCACGCTGATGGTGAAGGAGAAGTAGTGAAAGTCCCAATAATCCGGGTTGCGCTCGCCGTCGGCGAAACGTAACGGTGGTTCATGGTTGCGTCCGGTATAGAACAGGCGGGCGTAATGCAGGCTGAAAATACAGCCGATCAGCAGCCAGGAGCCGGCCACGGTCAGGCCGGTGTAGAGGTAGTGCAGGGCCAGTGCCGTGCCCTGCAAGCCTTTGCTGGACACCAGTTGCAGGGTGACCGCGGCGAGGCTGGCGATGGCAGCGATGCACACCGTGAGCAGCACCATGCCTGCGTTTTCGTCTTCGACACGGGCCACCCTGCGGACTTTTTCCGGGCTGGCGCCCCAGGTGAGGTACAGCACCAGCAGCAGGTATAGCCATACGCCGAGGTTCCAGCCGGCGAGGATGTGCTGGACGGTGTCACCGGCGGGGATCAGCCAGGCGCCGACAAGGCCGACTGCGGCGGCGATGCTCAGGCGGGGGTGGGTTCGGGTCAGGCGGTGAAAAGCCATGGGGCCTCATTTACTGGGGGGGTGGCTACTACTCTAGACCGTTTACGCGCTGTCTCTGCTTCACGCGCCTACAAGGGCACGGTGCACATGCTGATTCTTTGATGTCGCCCGTCGCGCGGCATTGCAACTCTCAGTACACTGCATGCTCCAACACCAACATCCGTTGAACTCGAGGTTTTTGCATGACGCTCAGTCCTTTGGCAGGCAAGCCGGCTCCGGCAAGTGTGCTGGTCGATATTCCCCGACTGCTCACCGCCTACTATACCGGCCGCCCCGACGCTGCCGTGGCGGCCCAGCGAGTGGCCTTCGGCACCTCAGGGCACCGGGGCACTTCGCTTGAATTGAGTTTCAACGAATACCACGTGCTGGCCATCACCCAGGCCATCTGCCTGTACCGCCAGGAAAAGGGCATCGATGGGCCGCTGTTCATCGGCGCCGACACCCACGCACTGTCGGCGCCGGCCACTGCCAGTGCGCTGGAAGTGCTGGCAGCCAATGGTGTGCAGGTGATGCTGTCCAAGGACGACGAATACACGCCCACCCCGGCCGTATCCCACGCCATTCTTTGCTACAACCGTGGCCGCCAGCAGGGCCTGGCCGACGGCATCGTCATCACCCCGTCGCACAACCCGCCGCAAAGCGGTGGCTTCAAGTACAACCCGCCCAATGGTGGCCCTGCCGACAGCGACGTGACCAAATGGGTCGAGGCCAAGGCCAACGAGTTGCTGGCAGCGAACCTGGCCGGCGTCAAGCGTATGGACCATGCCCAGGCGCTGAAGGCGCCGACCACCCAGCGCCACGACTACGTGAGCAGCTATGTGGCGGACCTGGAAAACGTCATCGACTTCGACATCATCCGCAGCGCCAAGCTGCGCCTGGGCGTCGACCCGTTGGGCGGGGCAGGGGTGCGCTACTGGTCGGCCATTGCCGAACACTACAAGCTGGACCTGGAAGTAGTGAACACCGAGGTGGACCCGACCTTCCGCTTCATGACCGTCGACTGGGACGGCCAGATCCGCATGGACCCTTCCTCGCCATACGCCATGCAAGGCCTGATCGGCCTGCGCGAGCGCTTCGACGTGGCCTTTGCCTGCGACCCGGACCACGACCGCCACGGCATCGTCACCTCGGACGGCCTGCTGGCGCCGAACAACTACCTGGCCGTCGCCATCGACTACCTGTTCCGCCACCGCCCGCAATGGCGCACCGACGCCGCCGTGGGCAAGACCGTGGTGTCCAGCGGCCTGATCGACCGCGTCACCCAGCGCCTGGGCCGTGAGCTGTACGAAGTGCCGGTGGGCTTCAAGTACTTTGCCCAGGGGTTGTTTGACGGCTCGCTTGGCTTTGGCGGCGAAGAGAGTGCCGGTGCGTCGTTCCTGCGCCGTGATGGTTCGGTCTGGGCGACCGACAAGGACGGGCTGATCCCGGCCTTGCTGGCCGCCGAGATGACCGCCCGCACCGGTCGCAACCCGAGCCAGGCCTATGCCGACCTGACTGACGCGCTGGGCAAGCCGTTCGCCACCCGTGTCGAGGCCAAGGCCGATGCGCGGCAGAAGGCGTTGCTGAGCAAGCTGGCGCCGGAGCAGGTGAAATCGACCGAACTGGCCGGTGAGCCAATCGTGCAGATCCTCAGCCACGCACCAGGCAATGGCCAGGCGATTGGCGGGCTGAAGGTGATGACTGCCAACGGCTGGTTCGCCGCGCGGCCGTCGGGCACCGAGGACATCTACAAGATCTACGCCGAAAGCTTCATCGACGAGGCGCACTTGCAGCGCCTGGTACAAGAAGCGCAGGTGTTGGTGGATGCGGCGATTGCCTGACCGGTAACAAACCGCTTGGTGCTGCGGCGTAACGTAAATTAGAATTAATCCTATTTACGCCGCCGCAGGGCCATCCCCATGATCGACGTCGCGCCGCCACCGGAGCCTAGCCTGCCTACCCTGTACCGGGAGCATCGCAGCTGGCTTGAAACCTGGTTACGCCGGCGCCTGGGCAATGCCTGGGATGCCGCTGACCTTAGCCAGGAAACCTTTCTGCGGGTGCTGGCCAGTGCCCAGCCATTGGCAGACATTCGTGAGCCGCGCGCCTACCTGCTGACGGTGGGCAAGCGGCTGCTGAGCAACTTCCACCAGCGGCGCAGCCTGGAACAGGCCTACCTTGATGCCTTGGCGCATCTGCCCGAGCAGCACGTACCCTCGCCAGAGCAGCGCTGGCTGTTACTGGAAACCCTGCAAGCCCTGGATGAGCTGCTTGATGGCCTGAAGGCGCCGGTCCGCAAGGCTTTTCTCTGGAGCCAGCTCGAAGGCCTGGGCTATGCCGAGATCGGCACGCGCCTGGGCGTGTGCGAGCGCTCCGTCAAACGCTACATGGCGCAGGCTTACGAACATTGCCTGCTGGCCGAGTTGCAATGACCACCCACTCCCCCGAAACCCGTGAAGCGGTGCGTGCTGCCGCCCGCTGGCTGGCGTTGCTGGATTCTGGCGACGCCAGCGAGACTGATTTGCTGCGCCTGGCACAGTGGCGGGCCAGCAACAGCCTGCACGAACACGCCTGGCAAAAGGCATCACTGCTGCGCGAGCGTTTTTCCGGGTTGCCCGGGGCGTTGGCCATGGCCACCCTTGACCGCCCGGACGCCGGCCGCCGCGCGCTGCTCAAGCAAGCCTTGGGTGTCGCGGCGCTGCTACCGGCCGCCTGGCTGGCAAGCCGGGAGCTGCCGCTCGAGGCCTGGACGGCGGACATGCGCACAGGGGTAGGTGAGCGCCGGCAGGTGCTGCTGAGCGATGGCACTTTTTTACAGTTGAACACTGACAGTGCGGTGGATATCGACCTGGGCGCGCGCCGGCTGACGCTGTTGCGCGGCGAAATGGCACTCAGGGTACCCGACAGCGCGAGCCTGGCCGTGCAGGTGCCCTACGGTCAGATTGCCCTCAATGCAGGTGAAGTGTGTTTGCGCCTGGTCGATGAAGGCTGCCGGGTTTCAGTCGTCAACGGGCTGGCCAGCCTGCAGCCACTGCGTGGCGCGGCCCGGGTGCTGCACGCCGGGCAACAGGCCAGCTTGCAGAAGGCTGGCATCGGCCCCGTTACAGCCCTGAACGACTGGCCGCTGGGCTGGCGCGAAGGCGTGCTGCGCCTGGATGACCGACCCTTGGGCGAGCTGTTGCATGAACTGCGACGGTATCGGCCTGGTGTGCTGCGCTGGGCGCCAGAACTGGAACAGCTCCGGGTGACCGGTACTTTCCGTCTCGACGATACCGATCGGGTGCTGGACTTGCTTGCCGCCAGCCTTGCGTTGCAAGTGCAGGCACGCACGCGCTACTGGGTGACCCTGGCTGCGCGAGAGCATCGTGCTTGAGGCTGTCCCCTTTTTTTCACTTGCCGGTCATTACCGGTAGGAGAAACTAAAGGGGAGCCTTGTCAATGCCTGCAGTAATGTCTTGCCGCTTGCGCCCACTGGTGCGCGCAGTGCGTCCGTTGTTTGCCATGAGCCTGTTGTTGTCTGCACCCACCTGGGCTGATCAGGCGGAGCGACGTGCCTATCAGGTACCGGCCGCCAGCCTGGGCGCCGCGCTTACCCGGTTTGCCGACCAGGCCGGCGTCAGCCTATCGCTGGACCCGGCACTGGTCCAGGGCCGGCAGAGTAACGGCCTGTCTGGTAGCTACAGTGTTGAAGAAGGCTTCCTGCAGCTGCTGCGTGGCAGCGGCCTGCAGTTGCTGCCAGTGGGTGAGGGCGCATTCACGCTGGCGCCGGCGCCTCAGGCGGGCGGGGCGCTGGAAATTGCCCCAACCAGCATTGTTGGCGGCCTGGCGGCGGGTGGCGATGTTCAGCCTTATGCCGGTGGCCAGGTGGCACGCCAGGGCGCCCAGGGGCTGCTTGGCGCGCGCGACTTCATGGAAACCCCGTTCAGCATCACCAGTTACACCCACGAGCTGGTGAAGAACCAGCAAGCGCGCACCTTGGGCGAGCTCATCGCCAGCGACCCCTCGGTGCGGGCCACCAACCCGGCGGGTGGGCGTTTCGAGCAGTTCACCATTCGCGGCTTCAGCCTGTTCAACAGTGACGTGGCGTACAACGGCCTGTACGGCATCTTGCCGACCTACTCGATCGACATGGAAATGGCCGACCGGGTCGACATCATCAAAGGCCCCAGCCAGTTGATCAACGGCATTTCGCCGCGTGGCAGCGTGGGCGGCGGTATCAACGTGCAGCCCAAGCGGGCCGGCGACAAGCCGATCACCGAGTTCACCGGCAGCTACGCGTCGGCTGGTCAGGCAGGCGGCGCGGTGGACGTTGGTCGGCGCTTTGGCGAAGGCCAGCAGTTTGGCGTGCGCTTCAACGGTGTGAAGCAGTCGGGTGATACCGAATGGGACCACCAGCGCGTCGAGCGCGAGATGGCGGTGCTGGGCCTGGATTTTCGTGGCGAGCGCCTGCGGTTGTCGGCAGACCTCGGCCACACCCAGCGTGACACCGATGCGCCGCAAGAGCGTGTGCTGGTCGGTGCCAACGCCAGAGTGCCGGATGCCAACGATGTACGGCGCAACTATGCCCAGGCCTGGAGCAAGGCGCGCACCAACGACACCTTTGGCGCACTGCATGCCGAGTACGACGTCAGCGAGTCGCTGCTGGCGTATGGTGCAGTCGGCGCGCGCAAAAGCAACCATGACTTCCTGCGGCACAACGTGTCCATCACCAACGATGCCGGCGACTTCAGCGTGCAGCCTCGGGATTTTACCCGCGATGAAACGGTGCGCACCGCCATGGCGGGTGTGCGCAACTGGTTCCACACCGGGCCTGTCAGCCACGAGCTGAACCTGGCCGCCACCTACTTCTACATGGACTTCACCAACGGCGGCGCCCGCTATGCTTCGGCGCCCAGTAACCTCTACAACCCGATAGCGACGCCGACACCGGGTACGCCGACGCGCATCGATCCAGAGGTCTACACCGAGAACCGCTTCTCCGGCGTGGCGCTGGCCGACACCCTCGGGTTTTTCGATGACCGCCTGCTGCTGACCCTGGGGGCGCGCTGGCAGCGGGTGCAAGTGGATGACTGGAGCGACGGCGTCAAAGGCGACACCGCCTACGATGAAGAAAAGGTCTCGCCTTCTGGGGGCGTGTTGCTCAAAGTCACCGATCAGCTGTCGCTGTACGCCAACTACATGGAAGGCCTGAGCCAAGGCAAGATCGCACCGTCGACCTCGATCAACGAAGACCAGATCTTCCCGCCTTTCACCAGCCGCCAGGTCGAGGTAGGGGCCAAGTACGACCTGGGCCAGGTCGCCTTTACCGCCAGTGCCTTCCGCATCCGCCAGCCGGCGTACGAAACCAACGCCACTTCGCGGGTGTTCGGCCCCAATGGCAAGCGTGACAACCGCGGTATCGAGTTGAGCGTGTTCGGTGAACCCATGCAAGGGGTGCGGGTGCTGGGCGGGGTGATGTACATCGACAGCGAGCTGACCGATACCGTGGGTGGCGCCGTTGATGGCAACCGCGCGCCGGCCACCCCCGAGTACAACGTCAACCTCGGCGCCGAATGGGATGTGCCGGGGGTGCACGGCCTGACCCTGACGGCGCGGGGCATTCACTCCAGCTCGCAATACCTGGACCAGAACAACAGCAAGCAGATCGATGGCTGGGAGCGTTACGACCTGGGGGCGCGTTATGCCTTCAACGTGGACGCTACCGAGGTTACCTTGCGGGCCAGTGTCGAGAACGTGCTGGATGATCGCTACTGGAGCTCGGCCGGGGCCTCGGATGACAGTGAACCGGGGCTGACCCTTTCCACGCCGCGGACCTACCTGCTATCGGCAACCGTAGGTTTCTAGCTCAAACAGCCGGGGCCGCAAAGCGGCCCCAATGGACTGATCAGCCTACATCGCCCGCCCAAGCTTTTGCGCCTGGCCCTGCAACACGCGCATCAGGTGCATCGCGGCATGCGACGGCGGCTCGAAGCGCGAATAGACAAAGCTGATGTCGAAGTGAATTTCGTCCGCCAGCGGCACCACCGCCAGGCCGCTGTCCTGCGCCACGAATTCGTCGATCACGCTGATGCCCATGCCTTGCTTGACCAGCGCCACCGCCTCGTTGGCATTGGTAAACGACAACAGCGACGGCAACTGCACGCCGTGCCGCTCGATGTGCCCGGCCAGCAGTTTGCCAAAGGGCATGTCGGGCCTGAACAGCAGCAGCGCATGGCCTTCCAGTTGCTGCAAGGTCAGCGAGGTATGCCTGGCCAAAGCGTGATCGGGTGGCATCACCACCACCATACGCCCGCGCATGAAGGCCTGCGAATGCAGGTGATCGTGTACCACGGGCAGGGCGGCAATCGACAGGTCGACCTTTTTCGACAGGATCTGGTTGGGCATCTCGCCCATCAGCGAGGTTTGCCACTCGATGTTCAGCGAAGGTGCCTCCCGTTTGAGTTGGGCCAGGGCAATCGGGATCACCACTGTGGACAGCGAAGCGCTGCACGAGATGCGCAGCTTGCGGTGGCCGCCTGCGCCCAGTGACAGGGCGCATTCGTTAACCTCCAGCGCCGCCTGGTACACCCGCTCGACTTCACGGAACAGCACCTGCGCCTCGGCCGTGGGCACCAGGCGGTTGTTGATGCGCTCGAACAGGCGGTAGGTCAAACGCCCCTCTATGTACTGGATCAGCTTGCTGACAGCTGGCTGCGATACGTACAGCAGCTTGGCCGCCGCGCTGATCGAGCCGGTCAGCATCACCGCACGGAACACTTCCATGTGCCGCAGTTTGAACACCATGGGGCTCGTGTCTGCGCCTTCGTTGCCAAGCAGCATGTGTATTACCTTCGGTTATGGTCTTGGCCATCTGGGTATGAGCGTCAAACCCGGCCACGCAGTATCTTGAACCCAGCCAAATCGCCTTGCGGCGCACAATAACAAGATCTGAAGGCCAGTGCAGTGGCGCTTGCCGGGAGTGTTGCGTGAACATCTTTGACGAACCGAAGATCGATTGCCATAACCATTTGTTTGATCCCGCCCGTTTCCCTTACCACCCCGACGCACCCTATGCGCCCTCCGGGCAGGAAGTCGCCACCCAGGAACAGTTCACCCAGGTGATGGATGCCTACGGCGTGCAACATGCCTTGCTGGTAGGCCCCAACAGTGGCTACCACACCGACAACCGCTGCCTGTTGCATGCCTTGGCCACCGGGCAGGGGCGGTTCAAAGGCGTGGCCGTGGTCGAGGCGGGTATCCACCTCGATGCCCTGGCTGCGCTGCAGGCGCAGGGCGTGGTCGGCATCGCCTTCAACCCCGCGCTTTACGGGGTAGCCAGCCTCAAGGACGTTGACGGGCTGTTCGGCAAGCTTGCCGAGCTCGGTCTGTTCGCCCAGGTGCAGGTATGCGATGACCAGCTGCTTGAACTGCGCCGCCTGCTCGAGGGCTCACGTGCACGCTTGCTGATCGACCACTGCGGTCGGCCGGACGTGGCGGCCGGCGTGCAGCAACCGGGCTTTCAGGCGTTGTTGCAACTGGCTGACAGTGGCCGCGCCAGTGTCAAGCTGTCAGGCATGCAGAAGTTCGCTGCAAGTGAGGCGTTGCTGGAGCAAAGCAGCGCCTACGTGCACGCCCTGCTCGAAGCCTTTGGTGCGCATGCCTGCGTATGGGGCTCGGACTGGCCGTTCATCCGCCAACGCTCGCGGGTGGACTACGGCCCGCTGCTGAAACTGGCCGAGCGCCTGATGCCGGATGCCCGGCTGCGCCGCACGGTGATGTGGGACACCCCCCGACGCTTGTTCGGGTTCGCCTAGAACCTGGTTTTTGCCATTCCAATAACAAGAGAGCAACCGTCATGAACACTGAACAGAACGCCAGCCTTGGGGTGTTTGACACCCCGGCACGCGCGCAGCAACGCACCCGCACCCGCTTCATGATTCTGGCGCTGATTTCGGGCGGCACCATGATCAACTACCTCGACCGCAGCGTGATGGGCATTGCCGCGCCCAGCATCAGTGCCGACCTGGGCCTGAACGCGGCAATGATGGGGGTGATCTTTTCTGCCTTCTCGTGGACCTACGCCGCCGCGCAGATCCCGGGTGGCATCCTCATCGACCGGCTGGGCACCAAGCTCACCTATTGGCTGGCGCTGACGCTGTGGTCGCTGTTCACCGGCCTGCAAGGGCTGGCGCAGGGCTTTATGTCGTTGCTGGGCATGCGCTTTCTGGTGGGCATGACCGAAGCACCGTGCTTCCCTACCAACAGCCGGGTGGTGGCTACCTGGTTCCCGCAGAGTGAGCGGGCCCGGGCGACGGGTATCTACACCTTTGCCGAATACACCGGGCTGGCGTTCCTGACGCCGCTGCTGTTCTGGGTGCTGCACGCCTATGGCTGGCGCTTTCTGCTGCTGGCCGTGGGCCTGGTGGGCATCCTCTATGGCCTGGTGTGGTGGCGCAAGTACCATGAACCACACGAGTCGACCACCGCCAACCAGGCCGAACTTGACTACATCGCCGCCGGTGGCGGGGTGGTCGATGGCGGGCAGAAAGCCACCTCGTTCCGCTGGTCGCAGATCCCGGCGCTGCTCAAGCACCGCAACATGCTGGGCATCTGCCTGGGGCAGTTCGCCTGCAACTCCACCAACGTGTTCTTCCTGACCTGGTTCCCCACCTATCTGGTGACCGAGCGGCACATGCCCTGGCTCAAGGTCGGCTGGGTGGCGGTGCTGCCGTTCATTGCCGCTTCGCTGGGCACACTGGTCGGCGGATGGCTGTCGGACGCCTTGCTACGCCGTGGCTACTCGCTGAACGTAGCGCGCAAGCTGCCAGTCATCGCCGGGTTGCTTACCGCCTCGGTGATCGTGCTGGCCAACTACGTCGAGTCCGACGCGCTGGTCATCACCATCCTGTGCATCGCCTATTTCGCCCAGGGCATGTCGGCGCTGGCCTGGATGATCGTGTCCGATATCGCCCCCAAAGGTTTGCTGGGCCTCAGTGGTGGGCTGTTCAACCTGTTTGCCAACGCGGCGGGCATTGTGACACCCCTGACCATCGGCATCATCGTTTCGCTGACCGGCTCGTTCGTGTGGGCCCTGGCGTTCGTGTCGTCGATCACCGTGATGGGGGCGCTGTGCTACCTGTTCATGGTCAGCGACCTGCGTCGCTTGCCGGAAATTCCTTCTGAAGAAAATGGAGCTAAACAATGAGCCAGTACCTGCAAGGCCAGACCGCAATCGTGACCGGTGGCATGCGTGGCATCGGCCTGGCGATCGCCCAGCGCCTGCATGCCGCCGGCGCGCAGGTGGTGATATGGGACCTCGCGGTCGATGGCTGGGACAGCGTCGAAAACGGCTTTGAGCCGGTGCTGCGCCAGCCGGTCGATGTGTCGTTGCTGGCCTCGGTGGAGGCGGCTTTCGCCGAGACGCTGGCACGCTTGGGGCAAGTGCAGATCCTGGTCAACAATGCCGGCATCAACGGCCCGGTGGTGGCGTCGTGGGAGTACCCGCCAGAGGCCTGGGACAAGGTCATCGCCATCGACCTGAACGGTGTGTTCTATTGCTGCCGCACCGCCATCCCGCACATGCGTGAGCGCGGTTACGGGCGCATCGTCAACATCGCCTCCATGGCCGGCAAGGATGGCGTGCAGTACATCTCGGCCTATTCGGCCGCCAAAGCCGGTGTCATCGCCTTCACCAAGGCAGCGGCCAAGGAACTGGCCCAGGACGGTGTACTGCTCAACTGCGTGGCACCGGCCATGGTCGAGACGCCGCTGATGGCCGAGATGACGGCGGAACACATCGCCGCGAGCAAGGCCAAGATCCCCATGGGGCGCTTCCTCAAGGCCGAGGAGATCGCCAACATGGTCAGCTGGATTGCCGGGCCCGAGTGCAGCTTTACCACCGGTTTTGTATTCGACCTCAGTGGTGGGAGGGCGACCTATTGACTGGCCTGGGCGTGGCGCACCTGACGGCGCTGGAGCTGGCGCCGGCGCGGCTGGTACGCGAGGCGCGCCACGCCGGATTCAGTGCGGTGGGGCTGCGCCTGCACCCGGTAATGGCGGGTGCGTTGGCCTACCCGGTTGCCGCCGGTAGCCAGGCAATGCGTGAGCTGCGGGCGGTGCTGGCAGGGGAAGGCGTACGTGTGAGGGACATCGAGTTCGTGTCGTTGACGGCGCAAACCCGGGTTGCCGATTACCAGGCGCTGTTGGCCGCCGGTGCCGAACTGGGTGCGTTGAGCCTGACAGTGTCCGGCGACGACGAGGATGTTGCGCGGCTGACCGGGAACTTTGCAGCGCTGTGTGAAATGGCGCGGGACCATGGCCTGCGTGTGGACCTTGAGTTCATGCGCTGGCGCCCGGTGGCGACTGTGCAGCAGGCGTGTGCGGTGGTGACGGGGGCGGGGCAGGCCAACAGTGGCGTGCTGGTGGATGCGTTGCACCTGTTCCGCTCCGGTGGCCAGGTGGCCGACATCGCCGCAGTCGACCCGCGTTTGCTGCGTGCGGTGCAACTGTGCGATGCACCGATGCTGGCGCCCGCAGAAGCGCTGATCATCCCCGAGGCGCGCGAAGGCCGTTTGCTGCCGGGCCAAGGGCAACTGCCGCTGGCAGCGTTGCTGGCGGCGTTGCCGGGGGACGTGGACATCAGTGTGGAGGTACCGTGCGCCGGCTTGCCCCCCGAGCATCGGCTGCAAGCGGCAGCACAGGTAACCCACGCCTGGCTGCACGGCAGGCGACAACTGTCACCCGCTGTGCAGGTTGCTGGTCACTCCTGATCCGGTACCACGGCAATCACGTCGATCTCCATCAGCCACTCGGCCTGGGCCAACCCGGCAACCACCAGCCCGGTGGAGATCGGGAATACGCCCTTCAGCCACTTGCCCACTTCCTTGTACACCGGCTCGCGGAAACGTGGGTCGGTGATATAGGTGGTGGTCTTGACGATGTGTGACAGGTCGGAGCCTGCTTCTTCAAGCAATTGCTTGACGTTCTTCATGGCTTGCTCGGTCTGTGCCTGAGGGTTACCCAGGCCCACCAGTTTGCCTTCGAAGTCGGTACCGACCTGACCGCGCACGTAGATGGTATTGCCGGCCCGCACGGCCTGGCACAGGTCGTTGTCCAGGGTCTGGTTGGGGTAAGTTTCCTTGGTGTTGAACATGCGGATGCGAGTATGGGTAGGCATCAGTGGGCTCCGAAGGTGCTGACGTTGCTGATCGTGTTGGCTTGCTGCTCATCCGCCTCGCGCTGTTCGCGGTCGCGGTAGGCCAGGTAGGTGCGTTGCGTGGCAATGTGGCCGGCGACGTGCTTGGCGTCGTGCCACACGCCCCAGATGAACGAAGAGCCACGGCGCGACAACCACGGCAGGCCCAGGAAGTACACACCAGGTTCGCGGCCCACGCCGCGTTGGTGCTGGGGCTTGCCGTTGGCATCGAAGGTGTCCACCTGCAGCCAGCTGAAGTCCACGCCGTAACCAGTGGCCCAGATGATGCTGGTAACGCCGGCGTTGGCCAGGTCCAGTTCGCGCAGCGGGTTGCTCATGCAGGCTGGGTCGGCCAGGCGTGTGCGGGCTTCGGGTTCTTCAGGCAGGTCCAGGCCGTTGCTTTCGATGTAGGCATCGGCGGCATCCAGCAGGGCCAGGTAGTTTTCATCGCCGCGGTTGATGTTCTCGACCAGGTTGTCCTGGAAGCGCGCCACGCCGTTTTCGAACGACTGGGTAAGGCCGACCAGGGTCATGCCTTGATGGGCGAGGGCGCGGAAGTCCACGGTGTGGCCGCCGCGGGCGCCGCTGACGGCGATGGTCACGTGCTCGCGACCGGGCTTGGCGATTTCTGCGTCCCACTCACCCAGCACACCCAGCCACCAGCAGAAATCGCGGTTGCGGTAGGCCCGTGGCGGGCGGTCGTGGGCACCGACCGACAGGTACACCTGGCGGCCTGCGCGCATCAGTTCTTCGGCAATCTGCACGCCGGAGGAGCCTGCACCGACCACCAGCACAGCGCCCTCAGGCAACTGCTCGGGGTTGAAGTAGGCGGCGGAGTGGATCTGGTGCAGGTTGCTGTCTTTCGGTGCGATGGCCGGGATCACCGGTTTCTGGAACGGACCCGTGGCAGCGACCACACGGTTGGCGCGAATCACCCCTTCATTGGTTTCGATGGTGAAGCCTGGGCGGTCGCTGTTGCGCACCACGCGCTTCACTTCGATGCCGGTGCGCACTGGCAGGTTGTACTTGCGTACGTACTGCTCGAAGTAGTCGGCCACCTGGTCCTTGCCTGCGAAAGCGTCGGCGTCGAGGTTGAATTCCAGGCCCGGGAAGCGGTCGTGCCAGACCGGGCCGTTGGCCACCAGCGAGTCCCAGCGGCCTGTACGCCAGGCCTCGGCGATGCGGTTGCGCTCCAGCACCAGGTGCGGCACGCCAAGCTTGTTCAGGTGTTCGCTCATGGCCACGCCGGCCTGACCGGCGCCGACGACGAGCGTATCGATTTCGAGGTTGTTCAGTGTCATGTCCGAGCCCTTGTTCAGGCGGTTTTTGTAAGGTCGGTTTGGAGGACCGCCGTTGCCTGGAGCCAGACTAGGGATGCTGCACGAATGGCGAAAATAGTATTTAGCTGGTGCTTGCCGATAAAACGGCGAAGGCCTTGGATTTTGTGGCGTGTAGTGTGTGTTGGCCCAGTGCATGTCCTGGTTTATGGGGGGTGCAGGAATCGAGCGCCGCGCGACCTCAGCCACAGCACAGTTTTTTCCTGCCTAACCCCTCGGAAAATGTTGGTTTCGTGGTCTAGAAGGTTGCGCCCAGAATGCCCTGCATCGCACAGGACAACAGGAGCTATACCATGACCTTCTCCATCATCGGCCGCTGCCAGGAAACCGGCCAGGTCGGCATCGCCATCAGTTCGTCGAGCATCGCTGTGGGCGCCCGTTGCCCCTGGGTACGTGCGGGTGTTGGCGCTGTTTCCACCCAGAACATCACCTTGCCGGCGCTGGGCCCGCAGATTCTCGATGCCCTGGAGCAGGGCCAGTTGCCGCCCGGCGCTGCGCTGGACCGGGTACTGAGCGCCAATGGCTGGAGCGAATACCGCCAGGTCACGGTGATCGACAGCCATGGTCAGGTGGCGCTGTTCACCGGGCGTGAGGCTTTGGGCACGCACCATGCCGTGGCCGGTGAGCAATGCGCGGCGGCGGGTAACCTGTTGTCTTCGACCCAGGTGATTGAAGCGATGGTAGTGGCCTTCGAGCAGGCCGGCGGGCACCTGGCCGACCGCTTGCTGGCTGCCATGCATGCGGCGATGGCCGCTGGTGGCGAAGCCGGCCCGGTGCACTCGGCGGCGTTGAAGGTGGCTGGCGAGCTCACCTGGCCATTGGTGGACCTGCGCGTGGACTGGGCCGATACCGACCCGATCGGTGTGCTCGATGGCCTGTGGCAAGCGTACCGCCCGCAGATGCAGGATTACGTTACCCGTGCGTTGAACCCGACAGCCGCACCCTCCTATGGGGTGCCTGGCGATGAGTGATTTTGCCAGCCGCGCGCTGTTGGCCCGGCTGGTCGGCTTTGCCACGGTCAGCCGCGACTCCAACCTTGAGCTGATCGGCTTTATCCGTGATTACCTGGCCGAGCTGGGGGTGGAAAGCGAACTGTTCCATAACCCCGAGGGCACCAAAGCCAACCTGTTTGCCACCATCGGCCCCCTGAATGCTGGCGGCGTGGTGCTGTCAGGGCACACCGATGTGGTGCCGGTTGACGGCCAGGCCTGGACCGTCGAGCCGTTTGCCCTGAGCGAACGTGGCGGGCGCCTGTATGGCCGCGGTACGGCCGACATGAAAGGCTTCATCGCCTCGGTGCTGGCAGCCGTGCCCGCGTTTCTTGCCCAGCCGTTGCACCTGCCGGTACACCTGGCATTTTCCTATGACGAGGAGGTGGGTTGCCTGGGGGTGCGCTCAATGCTGGCCGCGCTTGAGCAGCGCCCGCACAAGCCACGCCTGTGCCTGATTGGCGAGCCTACCGAGCTGAAGCCGGTGCTGGGGCACAAAGGCAAACTGGCGGTGCGCTGCCAGGTGCAAGGTGCGGCCTGCCACTCGGCGTATGCCCCGTATGGGGTGAATGCCATCGAGTTTGCGGCGAAGCTGATCGGCAAGTTGGGTGACATCGGTGAGGCGCTGGCATTGCCCGCGCATCACGACGCGCGCTTCGACCCACCGTTCTCCACGGTGCAGACCGGGGTGATCAAAGGGGGCAGGGCGCTGAATATCGTGCCGGCAGAGTGTGAGTTCGATTTCGAAGTGCGCGCGCTACCGGGGTTCGAGGCGCAGGCAGTGGCTGACCAGTTGCAGACCTATGCAGAGGCCGAGCTGCTGCCGCGCATGCGCAAGGTCAATGCGGCCAGTGACATTCGCCTGCAACCGTTGAGCGCGTATCCCGGGCTGGCGACATCGGCTGATAGCGAAGCGGCACGGTTGGTGGCGTTGCTCAGTGGCTCGGAAGATTTCGGTACCGTGGCGTTTGGCACCGAGGGCGGGTTGTTCGACCAGGCGGGTATCCCCACCGTCGTGTGTGGCCCAGGCAGCATGGACCAAGGTCACAAACCGGACGAATTCGTCAGTGTCGAGCAGTTGCGCGGGTGTGATGCCATGCTGCTGAGGTTGGTGGATTACCTTCGCCAGGCTGCCGTCTGACAGGGTAAGAACGTATGCAGGAGCGGCCCATCGCGACGCAAGGCCGCTCCTGCAGGGATCGGTGTCTGCTTCAGGTTAGAAGCTGGCCTTGACCTGCAGGCCAACCACCAACGCGTTGTCGATCTTCTTCCCCGAGAACGCCCCCGGCTCGATGATGTACTGCACATCCGGGCGCAAGTTCAGCCACGGCGTTGCCTGGTAGCCATAGCTCAGTTCGATCAACTGCTCGGCGCTGTCGATGTCGGGGAACTGCTGGCCCGCGTCAAAGGCGGCATCTTCCAGCACATCGCGGCTACGCGGGTTGGGCACGGCACGGCCGTAACCCAGCGCCACGGTATCCTTCGGGCGGCCTTCGAACGGCTTGTACAGCACCACGCCGGCGCCATACCACTTGGTGAACGGCGAGGCGGCCTTGCTGGATGCCGAGTACTGGCCGAAGGCGTGCAGGCTGCGGCCTGGCGAGCGTTGGTCGTTCCACACCGCCTGGTCGATCAACAGGTAGTGGCCGCCACGGCCGGCTACTTCGTCATCGCTGCCGATGCGTTTCACATCGGAGCTGTCGTAGTAGTAGCCCAGCTTGTATTCGCCGGGCAGTTCACCCTGCAGCTTGTACACCAGCTCCACCGGTACTACGGTGCCAGTGGTGTGCTTGGGGCCCAGATGCCAGGCCCGGCTCGAGTTGCCGTTGCTCTCAGGGTCGACGTTGAACGCCGCCACGCGCAGTTGCCAGGCCGGCGACAGGTCGTATTTCACCCGCACGCCCAGGTGTGCGTTGGGGTAGTTGGTCCAGCCACTGCCGCCGGACATGTTCAGCGGGTGGCCGCAGAAGCCGGCGTTCATGAAGTTGCACAGGATGCCGCTGTCCAGGCCGCCCAGGTCGTTACCCATGGCCATGTAGCCCAGCTTGACGTTGAGCGCCGGGGTGAACAGGGTGCGCTCGTAGCTCAGCTCGGTCAGGCGGGTGTACAGGCCACCGAAGTTTTCCTGGATCGGCAGGCGGTTGCCTACCAGGTCTTCCGAGGCACTGTTACCGCGGCGGTCGTTGATGGTCAGCTGGACCTTGCCACCGTTGTCCAGGCCGTACAGTTTCGACAGGTCGAACTGCACGCCCAGCTTCAGGTTCTGCGAATAGCGCGCCGAGCGGTGCAGGCCGCCGTGGGCGTTGTAGGCGGTTTCGCCACTGTAGTCGCCGGTGAACTTGACGCCGTCGTCTTCAAGCTGGTGACGCAGGCCACCCCAGTCACCGGTCAGGGTGCTGCGGGTCATCAGGTCGCCGTCGGCCAGGGCAGTGGTGCTCGCCAAGGCCAGCAGCAGGGTAGGGGTCATGCGAATTGCGGATGGCATTGCTGTGTCTCGGTTGTTATTCAGGGGCCATTCACAGATGAACCCGCTCCCGCGTGGCCAGTGCTGACCTCGTGGGAGCGGGTTCACCGCGAAGGGGGCGACGCGGGTTTACGGCAAGGCGTAAGAAATCACGTAGTCGCCGCGGTCAGTCGACTGGCGCGCACCGCCAGCAGTGATTACCACATACTGCTTGCCGGTTTTCGGCGAAACGTAGGTCATCGGGCCGCCCTGGCTGCCCACTGGCAGGCGAGCCTTCCAGATTTCGTTACCGTTGCTGCTGTCGTAGGCGCGCAGGTAGAAGTCCTGGGTGCCGGCGATGAACACCAGGCCGCCTTGGGTCGACAAGGTACCGCCCAGGGTTGGCAGGCCGATCTTGATCGGCAGGTGCATGCGGATACCGAGCGGGCCGGTGTCTTCAACGGTGCCAACCGGTACTTGCCAGGCCACCTGGCGGGTCTTCATGTCGATGGCGGTCAGGGTGCCGAACGGTGGTGCCTGGCACGGAATGCCGGCTACCGACAGGAAGCGGTTCTTGTTCACCGCATAGGGGGTGCCCTTGAGCGGTACTGCGCCCATGCCGGTGTTCAGCGCTTCGCCACCGGACGCCGCACCGCCTTTGTTCTGCGACGGAATCATCTGGATCCACAGGCCCAGGCGCATGTCGTTGACGAAGATGAAGCCGTGTACCGGGTCGGTAGAAATGCTGCCCCAGTTCATGCCACCCAGCGAACCCGGGAAGCTCAGCGACAGGTCGGTGCCCGGTGCGGTGTACAGGCCGTCGTAGCGCATTTTCTTGAAGTCGATGCGGCACAGCAGCTGGTCATACGGGGTGGCGCCCCACATGTCCGACTCGGTCAGGGTTTGCGCGCCGATTTGCGGCATGCCCACAGACTTCGGCTGGGTTGGGGAGTAAGGTTCGTTCGGGATGTTGCTTGGCTTGACCGGTACTTCGTCGACCTGGGTCAGCGGCTTGCCGGTGGCGCGATCAAGCACGTAGATCTGCCCGGCCTTGGTGCCGATCACCACCGCAGGTACCGACTGGCCGTCGTCCTTGGTGAAGTCGATCAGGCTTGGCTGCATCGGCAGGTCAAAGTCCCACAGGTCGTTGTGCACGGTCTGGAACACCCATTTCTGGTTGCCGGTGGTGGCGTCCAGGGCCAGCACCGAAGCGCCGTAGGTGTGGTCCAGCTTGCTGCGCTCTACACCGTAGATGTCGGTGGACGACGAACCCATTGGCAGGAACACGGTGTTCATCGCCGGGTCGTAGGACATCGGTGCCCAGCTGTTCGGGGTGCTGCGCACGTAGGTACTGTCGCCCTGCGGTGCCTGGCGGTCTTCCGGGTTGCCCGGGTCGAAGGCCCAGCGCATTTCACCGGTGATCACGTCGAAACCACGGATCACGCCGCCTGGCATGTCGGTCTGGACGTTGTCGGCAACACGGCCGCCGACCACCACGGTGGTACCGGCCATCAGCGGTGCGGAGGACAGTTGGTAATAGGAATCCGGCACATTGCCCAGGCCGGTCATCAGATTGACCTGGCCGTTGTTGCCGAAGCCCTGGCAGAACTCGCCGTTGTCGGCGTCGACGGCAATCAGGCGGCCATCGATGGTGTTGGTCAGCAGGCGACGCTGGCAGTTGGCACCGGCCGGCACGCTCCCGCCGGCGACCGGCGAGCTGTTCGGCTGGGTCGGCTGGGCGATGGCGGCAGTGGCGTCGAAGTAGGCCATGCCACGGCAACGCTGCCAGACCTTGGACTGGGCGTTGATTTCGTTCTTCCACAGCTCTTTGCCGGTGTCGGCATCAAGGGCGATCAAGTTGTTGTGCGGGGTGCAGATGAACACCTTGTTGCCGATCTGCAACGGGGTCAGCTGGTCTTCGGCACCGTTGCCATCGCTGATGGCCACGTCACCGGTGTGGTAGGTCCAGGCCACCTTCAGCTTGTTCACGTTGTCGCGGTTGATCTGGTCCAGCGCGGCGAAGCGGCTGCCACCTTCGGTGTTGCCGTAGTGGGCCCAGTCCTTCTGCTCTTTGCCAGCTTCGACCGGGGTCATGCCCGGCCCTTTGCCGGTTGGGGCGACGCTTGGGTGGGCAACGAACATGTTGCCAGCGGCAATCACCAGTGCCACGGCCATCACCCCGGCAATGCCGTAGGCACCACGGCCGGCACTGGCGCCGTTGGCACGGGCCAGCAGCGGGTAGATCAGTGCTACCACCATGCCGATCGCGGCAAACATGAACAGGCGCGAGAACAGTGGCCAGAACACCAGGCCAGTGTCGATCAGCGCCCAGATCGCGGTACCGATCAGGAACGCCGCGTACAGCCAGGCGCCGGTCTTCTTGCGGCAGGCGATAAGGACACCGGCGATGGCCATGGCCAGTCCGCCGATCAGGAAGTACAACGAACCGCCCAGGCCGGCCAGCTTGATGCCGCCAGCAGCCAGGAGGAGGCCGAGCAGGGCGATGATCACGCCCAGGCCGATCAGGATAATGTTTGTGGCGCCAGAAGCGCGCGGAGTTTCGTTCATGCCAGGGATCTCAGCAGGTGGAATGCGCGCAGTCTAAGCCCTTAGCTTGCTAATTAACAAGTTGGTACATAATTTAATGAGGCTGATTGTCGCAGGGCTGAACGTGCGATGATGTCGTTAAAAGTTTAGATCAGGTGACGAAAAAAGCATTAAACGGGTGGTTAAAGCTGGCTCTGCAATCTGCATTCATACTTTGGTCGAGTACAAAAGTGGCCAGCCATCATGCGTCTTGACCCGCTCGGCTGTTTGTAAGAACTTGCTGAGATTTGGAAAACAGGCAGCAAATGGACAAATTCCTGGCGATGAAGATGTTCGTGGCCACCGTTGATGCACAGGGCTTTTCTGCCGCTGCGCGCAGGCTTGGGCTGGCCACTTCGTCGGTAACGCGGCTGGTCGACGCCCTGGAAACGGCGCTGGGCGCCACGTTGCTCAACCGCTCGACTCGCCAGGTCAGCCTGACCGAAGCTGGCGCCCGCTACTATGAGCGTGCGCGGGGTATTTTCGAAGCCTTGGACGAGGCCGATGCCAGTGTTGCCGACCGTGGCGAGCAGCCTGTCGGCGTATTGCGCCTGTGCCTGCCGGTGGAGTTCGGCAGGCGGGTGATCGCGCCGCACCTGGGGGCGTTTCTGGCGCGACACCCTGCGCTTGAGCTGGACATCGATCTCAGCGACCGCCTGGATGACCTGCTGGACGGGCGTTACGACTTGTCGATTCGCCTGGGCGACCCCTCGCCCAACGACGAACTGGTCTGTCGCCAGCTCGGGCGCTTCGAGCGTTGGTTGGTGGCCAGCCCGGCTTACCTGGCCGGGCGCGACACCCTGCAGCACCCCCGGCAGCTGCTTGAGCATGCCTGCCTGCGCTTTCGTTACGGGCAAAAAGCGCGGCCCTGGCGCCTGGTGAGAGGTCAGGACAGCCTGGAACTGGACGTTACCGGGCCGTTGCGCAGCGCCAACGCCGACATGTTGCGCGAAACTGCACTGGCGGGCAGTGGCATCGCGCTGCTGGCCGACTGGCTGGTGCGCGAGGATGTGCTGGCCGGGCGCCTGCTGCGGCTGTTCCCTGACTGGCGAGCCAGCCCTGGCACGGCCAATGACAACATCAATGCCCTTTACTTGCCCAACCACCGTGGTTCGCGGCGGGTGAAAGCATTTATCGATTTTTGCGAAAGTTTGTCAGGTCAGCATAACTAGCGTTGCGCGGTGCGCAAAAGCGCGTTGCGCTACAACCGGATTCTCGGCACTGGCATGGCTGGTTAAGGTAGCCGGCATATTCCATCCCTTGTCCAGGAACCTCGCATGAATCCCTCCCTTGCCGCCGGGCAGCCCGCAACCACCGGCCTCAGCCGTGCGCTGGTAGTGCTGCTGGCGTTCTGCTGCGGCGCGATCGTCGCCAACATCTACTACGCCCAGCCCATCGTCGGTTTGATCGCTCCGGACCTGGGGCTGTCCACCGAGCATGCCAGCCTGATAGTTTCACTGACCCAGCTGGGTTATGCCCTGGGCCTGCTGTTGCTGGTCCCGCTGGCTGACCTGCTGGAAAACCGCCGCCTGATGGTCGCCACTGCTGTGCTGGCCTGTGTCAGCCTGCTGCTGGCGGGGACCAGCAGCAGCGGCCAGGGCCTGCTGTTTCTGGGCTATGCCTTGTTGATCGGCTTCAGTTCGGTGGCGGTGCAAATGCTCATTCCGCTGGCGGCGCACCTGGCGCCGGAGCAGCAGCGTGGTCGGGTAGTCGGTAACATCATGGGCGGGTTGTTGCTGGGTATCCTGCTGGCGCGGCCGTTGTCCAGCCTGGTGGCCGACCATTTCGGCTGGCGCGCGGTGTTCATTGGCGCAGCCGGGGTGATGCTGGCGATCATTTTGCTGCTGGCCCTGACCCTGCCGCAGCGGCGACCCGAGCACAAAGCCAGCTATGCCGGATTGATGCTGTCGTTGCTCACATTGTTGCGCCGCTATCCGCTGTTGCGTCAGCGCTCGTTGTACCAGGCACTGATGTTCGCAGCATTCAGCCTTTACTGGACCGCGGTGCCAATGGCGCTGGCGGGTGAGCATGGCCTGTCGCAGACCCAGATTGCCGTGTTCGCCCTCGTGGGCGCGGTGGGTGCCGTTGCCGCCCCCTTGGCTGGCCGCCTGGCAGACGCCGGGCATGCGCGGGCCGGCTCGCTGCTTGCGCTGCTGCTGGCGCCGGCGGCGTTGTTGCTCGGGTTGACGGTGCCGGGCTACAGCGTGATCGGCCTGGGCCTGACTGGCGTACTGCTGGACTTTGCGGTGCAGATGAACATGGTCATCGGCCAGCGCGAAGTGTATGCACTGGACCCGGCGAGCCGCGGGCGGCTGAATGCGGTGTACATGACCAGCATCT
Organism: Pseudomonas sp. XP2; assembly: GCF_053557975.1. Taxonomy (NCBI): domain Bacteria; kingdom Pseudomonadati; phylum Pseudomonadota; class Gammaproteobacteria; order Pseudomonadales; family Pseudomonadaceae; genus Pseudomonas; species Pseudomonas sp. XP2. Next base: position 293,039 of record NZ_JBNRIK010000003.1, on the reverse strand, counting down.
TCGTGGGCGGGGCGCTGGGGTCGGCAGTGGCCAGTGCGCTGTTTTCCCAGTTTGGTTGGCAGGGCATCGCGCTGGTGGGGGCGGGATTGCCGGGTGTGGCATTGATCACCTTTCTGGCCAAGGCGCCCCGGGCATGAACGGTGTGCGGTCCTTGTGGGGGGCAGTCCACTTTGTGGGAGCGGGCTTGTCCCGCGAAGGGGGCCCCGCGGTGCATGGCACCGGCTTTGCCGGTGTTCGCGGGGCAAGCCCGCTCCCACAGCGCGCCTGCAAAATCAATGAGTCATGTTCTGCTCTATGAAAGGGCAGCCGCCATGTTCAGGGGCTATCGAGCAAGCGGCAGCGCCACGCCAATCACGGCAAACAGGCTGCCGCAGCAGCGGTTGAAACCTTTACCCCCCTTGGCCAGCCACGGCCGGAGGCGAAACGCCAGGCGCGCCAGCAGGTACTCGACCAGAAACTCGACGCTGGCAAAGGTCGCCGCCATCACCACGAACTGCAGCATCAGCCCGCGCTGCGGGTCGATGAACTGCGGCAGGAAGGCGCCATAGAACAGCAGCACCTTGGGGTTGGCCATGGCCGACAACAAGCCTTGGCGGAACAAACCTGCATTGCCAAGGCGTGCACTGCGGTCGGTCAACTCCATGTGCAAACCAGGGCTACGCCACAGCTGGATACCCAGCCAGACCAGGTAGGCGCCGCCCACCCATTTGAGCACGCTCAACACGGCGGCCGACGTCTGCAGCAAGGCGCTCAGGCCAAACATGGCCAAGGCGATCAGCGCGCTGAAACCGAACACGCCGCCAACAATGGTAAACAACGTGCGGCGGGCACCATACAGGGCGCCATGGGTCAGGGCCAGCAGGCTGTTCGGGCCGGGTGTCAGTGACAGGCCGATGCTGGCCAGCAGGTAGATGAGCCAGGTGTCGAGTGCCATGATGCTTGTAACCTTGGTGACTGGGAGGCTGGCAGTCTAAGGCGCACAGCCCCATCAGCAAGGGTATGATCTGGACATTGAATAGTCGTGTCTGGACGCAATGCCATGCTGCCTGATATCCGCCTGCTAATCCTGCCGTTACCGGATTTTGCCCTGCTGCCATTCGGTGGTTTTCTCGACAAATTGCGTTTCAGCGCCGACGACGAAGACTACAGCCAGCAGCGCTATTGCAGCTGGAGCGTGGCAGGGCTCACCCTCGACCCGGTGCCGTCGAGCAGCGGTGCGGTGGTGCAGGTCGAGGCGAGGGCCGACCAGCCCGATCTGGCCAGTTTCGACTATCTGGTGGTGTTCGGCGGGCGCAACGCCATGGCAACGGCTGCATTGGCGCCGCACTACCAAGCCTTGCTAAGGCAAGCCGGCAAAGCCGGGGTCAAGTTGGTGGGGGTCGACAATGGCGCCTTCCTGTTGGCTGCGTGCGGTTTGCTCAGGGGGCACAAGGTGGTCGTGCACTGGCGTCACGAAGCCGAGTTCCGTGCAGCGTTCCCACAGGTGCAGGTGCTGCGCGATCAACTGTATTGCATAGATGCAGGCCGTATCACCTGCGCTGGTGGCACGGCGGCCATTGACCTGGCAGTGGCACTGTTGTCACTGTCCTGTGGGCGAACCCGGGCGCTTAAAGGGCTGGCCGACATGCTGGTGGACGAAACCCGCGACAGCCGCCATGCCTTGCGCTCGCTGGAGCCGGGCGTGGGCCAGGGGCGCCAGGTACAGCGGGCACAAGCCCTGATGCGCCACCATTTGGGCAACCCACTGGCGGTGGAGCAACTGGCCGCTGAACTGGGTATCAGCCGGCGCCAGCTGGACCGGCAGTTCCAGGCCAGCCACGGCATGAGCGCCAAGGCCTGGTGGCTGGAAATGCGCCTGCAGCAGGCGCGCTGGCGCTTGCTCAACTCCAGCCACAGCCTGGCGCAGATTGCCGATGAGGTGGGGCTGGGCGATGCCAGTTACCTGGGTAAATGCGTCCGGCGGCGGTTTGGCTGCACGGCCGTGGCGTTGCGGGCAGCCAATCATCCAGGCTGAAACCCGGCGCAGCATTCACTGCGGTGTGCCGAACAAGCCGGTCCAGTAGATCCCGGCATCGCTTTTCGGGTCCACGGCATAGGCGGCACCCAGCTCACGGAATTCCGGGTTCATCAGCGTGGCGCAATGCCCCGGGCTCTCCAGCCAGCCATCAACCACCTTGTGCGCGGTGTCACGCCCGGCTGCGATATTTTCCCCGACTTGCTGGTAAAGGTAGCCTGCCAGCTCGGCCCGGTCACCGGGCGTGCGGCCATCCTTGTCGATGTGGTCGAAGAAGTTCTGGTTGGCCATGGCCCGCGTGTGGTTGGCAGCCACCCCGGCCAGCACTGTGCTCCAGCTCAACGCGGGGGCTGCGGCGAACGGCTGGCCGCCGCATTGGCGCGGTACCTTGCGCGCCGCGTTGATTTCTTGCAATACCTTCTGCCCCTCGGCCTGCCAGTCGCCCAGGCGGCCACTGAGCAGCGGCCGGGCCAGCACGATGCGCCAGTCGCGGCCCTCCTGGCTGACGCCGATATCGACGAACTGCGGGTCGAGCACCACTTGGCAGAAGCTTTCTTCGATGGCACGCATGGCCGCACGTGCATCGCGTGGCCCCGACAGGCTGATGGCCTGGACATTGACCATGGGGTAGGCGGCGCGGGTCATGGCCTGCTGCAGGTCGCGGGTGCCCTCTGGCGACAACGCCAGGCGGGTGTCGCTGTTGAGCGGGGGCAGCTCCAGCGACGCCTCACCACCGCAGGGCTGGGCCTTGCTGCGGTAGACATTGATCGACTCGATCAGTTGCGCCTCTTCGCCGGTGACAGCCAGTGCCCCGGTCGACATGACCAAGCCCAGCGACAAGGCGGCAACGGATGACAGGACGCGCATGTGGATCTCCCTATGACTGGCAGCGTCGTGGTATGCGCTGCTCATCCTACACAAGCCTGGGGCTTTTGGCCCTAGCGGGTGTAAAGCAATGACGGCGCCGGCAATCGCTGCTGGCGGCATAAGAGGGAGTAGACCAATGGTCGCCGGAAAAGTGCGATGAGTTGCTAATCATTCGTATCGAGCTAGCGCGTTCGGCTGTGTACGCATCACCGGGCCAACGCCTGGTTCGGCCTGTAGAACAGGAAGTGCGTGGTCTGCGCAGTCTTGCGGTAAGCCTTGGCCCAGTCGGGGTGCACCGTGCGGTCGTGAAAGTACAGCGCACCGCCGGTAGGGTCTTTCAATTGCTGGTTGAGCGCCTTGCGTGCAATTTCTTTGGCCACAGCGTAGCGTTGCGCTTCCTCGACCTGGTCAGGGCGCCCGTCGCACCACCAGGAAAACTGGCAGGCCTTGGTTTCCACGCCCTGCTTGACCACGCCGCAGATGGTATCGGGGAAGCCATCATGGCCCAGGCGATTGATCACAACACTGGCCACGGCTGACATGTCTTGCGCATCGGCGCCCTTGGCTTCCCAGTAGATGGTGCGTGCCAGGCAGGTGAGGCTGTCGTCCAGCGGCGCCTGGCCGGCCGGGTCGACTGCCTGGGCTTCGCTTGAGGTCAGTTTTTCCGTTTTTTTCGGAGGTGGTGCATCGTTGGCCACCTTTTCTTCCAGCACTTCGGCCTTGCCTTCGGCCACTGCGGCCTTTGCCGTGTCGGCCGCATGCAAGGGGCCTGCGATCAGGGCCAAGGTCAAGCCAATCACTATCCAGGTAGCGCGCATGACAGTGCTTCCGAAAGGGGGGCTGATTGCCAGTCTAGCCAAGCGTAAGCATTAATACCAAAGGCAGGGTGGCCGCGGCAGCTACGGTCTGCAGGGCAATGATGGTGGCCATAAGGGGGGCGTTGCCACCCATCTGCCTGGCCATTACATAGGAGGACGAGGCAGTGGGTAGGGCCTGGAACAGCACCGCCACCACCGCGGCCTGGCCACTCAGGCCCAGCACGCGGCACAGCCCCCAGGTGGTCAAGGGCATGACCAGGAATTTGAACGCCGACGCTGCCATCAGCGGGCGCACCTGCTGGCCCAGGCTGGCCCCACCCAGCGCTGCGCCCACACACAACAGCCCCATCGGTAGCGCCGCCTGGCCCAGCGCCTTGACGGTGGGTTCGATGCCTGGCGGCAAGCCCAGGCCCGTCACCCGCAGCAGCAGGCCGCCGGCACAGCCGACGATCAACGGGTTGGCGAAGATTGCCCGTAGCACCGTGGTCGGTGAACTGTGGCGGGCGCTGAAACGGGCGAACACCAGCACGCAGAGCAGGTTGACCAAGGGCACGATGGCGGCATTGGCCACCGCTGCAAGGGCGATGCCGGCGCTGCCGTAGAGGCCGGCGGCCAGGGTGGCACCGATGTAGTTGTTGAAGCGGATACCGCCCTGGAAGACCGAGGTAAAGTCAGCGCCATCGTGGTTGATCGCGCCTTGGTACAGCACCAGCAGCACGGCGCCGGCCAAGGTCGAGAGCATCAGCACACCGACCATGCCCATCACCGGTACGCCGTCGAGGTTGGCGGTGGCCAGGCCGTGCAGGAACAGCGAAGGTAGCAGTACGTAGTAGCTCAGGCGCTCAGCGCCGGGCCAGAAGCTTTCGGCCAGAAAGCCGCGCAGGCGCAGGAAGGTACCCAGGGTAATCAGCAGGATGATGGGTAGCAGGGTGGTCAGCAGCAATTGAAGCATGGTCGACGTTCCGTGGTCGGGTACGGGCACAGACTACGGGTGCGAAATGGTTTGTAAAACCGTTGTTTTCTGCACTGACTGTTGAGAATAAATGCATGTTTCGCAGGGGGGCGCTTTGCGCCCCAATCGCGACGCAAGGCCGCTCCCACAGGGTTGAGTGCAGCACGGACCCTGTGGGAGCGGCCTTGCGTCGCGATTGGGCTGCAAAGCAGCCCCTGCATTCTCAAGCTTCAAGCGCAGTCTTCAACACCGCACTCAAATGCCGCCGTTGGCTTTTCTCATGCTCCAGCAACACCACCCGCCGGGTCAGTTGCGGTTCGCCAAATGGCAGGCAGGTGGCCGGCGGCAGGCGTTTCAGGTCGTCGTCTGCCATGGGGATGATCGCCACGCCCAGGCCCATGACGGCCATGCTTGCCAGCGCTTCCTGGCTGTCCAGTTCCATCTGCTCGCTCACCTGCAAATGCTGACGACGGAGCTCCTGCTCGATCTGCCGCCCGGCCCAGGCACGCTTGTCGAAGCGCAGGAACGGTTGACTGGCGAGCAGCTCCGGTACGCTGTACCCGGCCAATTCGGGGCTGGCAATGGCCCAGAAGCGGTCCTCGAACAGTGGTGTGAAATCCAGGCTCTGTGGGTACGGGCTGACGGGCTCAGTGGTGATGGCCGCGTCCAGTTCACCGTCCTCCACCCGACGTGCCAGCTCCGCCGACATGCCCGAGGCCACGCTGATATGCAGCTGCGGGTAGTGGGCCTTGATCCACACCAGCGCCTTGGGCAGGCGCCGCGCCAGTACGGTGTGGATCGCGCCCAGGCGCAGGCGGCCGCGCAGGCTCGGGCCGCTGGCCAGGGCGTCGGCCAGTTCGTCGTAGGCAGCCAGAATGCTCTCGGCGCGGGCGACTGCCAGTTGGCCTGCTTCGGTCAGCACCACCTGCCTGCGGCTGCGGTCGAACAGGGGGACCTTTAACTCGTCTTCAAGGGTTTTGATGTGCAGGCTCACCGCCGAAGGGGTAAGGCTGAGCAAGTCGGCTGCGCGGGCAAAGGTGCCGTGGCGGGCGATGGTTACCAGGGTGCGCAGGGCTTTGAGAGACATGCGGAAGCGGTCCGGTTACAAGCTGACAGGGCAGTATTGTCAGGCCCGGCCCTGTCGCCGGCAAGCCAGGGCCGCGACAGGCAACCTTGTTCAGCGCGCAATACGCCCATACGCTTGGCTGATCCGGTCGATCACCATGGCCAAGGCGACGATCGCCAGGCCGGCCTCCACACCCTGGCCGACGTTCAGGGTCTGGATTCCCGCCAGCACATCCTCACCCAAACCGCGGGCACCGATCATCGATGCCACCACCACCATCGACAAGGCCATCATTACCGACTGGTTGAGCCCAGCCATGATGCTTGGCAGCGCCAGTGGCAGCGCAATGCGCCGTAACCGCTGCCAGCGGCTGGCCCCCAGGCCGTGTGCGGCCTGCAGCAGCGAAGGGTCGATCTGGCTCAGGCCCAGTTCGGTCAGCCGCACCAGTGGCGGCAGGGCGTAGATCAGCGTGGCGAACACGGCAGGGACCTTGCCCAGGCCGAACAGCATCAGCACCGGGATCAGGTAAACGAAGGCCGGCAGCGTCTGCATCACATCCAGCACGGGTAACAGTAGCCGCCTGGCCAGTGGCCGGGACGCGAGCAGTATGCCCAGCGGCACGCCCACCAGCACGCACAAACCGGTGCTCACCAGTACCAAGGCCAAGGTTTGCAGCAGCTTGTCCCACAGCCCGAGCATGCCAATCAGCGCCAGCAGCGCCACCAGTACCGCGCTGCGCAGCAGGCTGCGGCTGGCGTGCCAGGCAAGCAGGCCAACCAGCAGCAACAACAGCCACCAGGGCAGCAGGCGCAGCAGGTTCTCCAGGCCGACCAGCAGTTGCAGCAGCTGGTCTGAAACCGCGCGCAACTGATCGCCGTAATTGAGTACCAGCCAGTCGACCAGCCTGTTTACGCTTTCAGCGAAAGAAAACTGCAGCGCTTGGGGAAAGCCGGTGCTCACAGGCTGCCCTCGACCTTGTCGGCGACGTCTGCGGGCAGCCAGGCTTTCCACACATCGCGATTGTCACGCAGGAAGGCGAGTGCGGCCTCGCGCGGTGGCGTGCGCTTTTCACTCATGACGGCCAGCGCCTTGTTGAGCCGATCGATCGGCAGGTCGACCTGCTCGAACACCGTCACCAGGTCCGGGTAGCCATCACGGAAGGCCTTGGATACGCCGATGGACAGTTTCGCCGGCAGTGAGCGGCTGCCCTTTGGGTTAGGGTTGCCGGCATCTGTCAGGGTGGCCCAGGCCTGGGCATCGAACGGTGGTTCTTGCAAGCGGATGAGTTTGTATCGCCCCATCAGCGGGGTCGGGTTCCAGTAGTAGAACAGCACCGGCTGGCCACGGCGGATGGCGGAGGCGATTTCGGCGTCCATCGCCGCACCGGAGCCACTGCGAAAGTTCGTGTACAGCTCATCCAGGCCATACGCCTTGAGTTTCTGGCTGTTGACCGTTTCCGATGTCCAGCCGCTGGGGCTGTTCAAAAAACGGCCCTTGTCGGGTGACTCGGGGTCACGAAATACCTGTGGGTAGCGCTTGAGGTCATCGACGCTGCGCAGTTCGGGCGCCAAAGGCTTCAGCTTGCGAACAGCGTCGCCCTCGATCACGTACGCGGGTACCCACCAGCCTTCTTCTGCATTTTTGACCGTATTGCCCAGTGCGAAAACCTGGCCTTCCTGTTCCGCCTTGACCCACGCAGGGCTGCGCCCGGCCCACTCTTCGGCGATCACCTGGAGGTCGTTGCGGGCCAAGGCCACTTCCATGCTGACGGTGCTGCCGGGCAGGGTGTCGGTGGCGTAGCCATAGCCGCGCTCCGCAATCAGCCGCAGAATTTCGGTGGTGAGGGCGCCGCTTTCCCAGCTTATGGCACCAAAGTGGATGGGGGAGGGTTGCTCTGCCGATACAGCACTGTCGGTGCTGGCCAGGCCTACGGCCAGCAACAAGCCGGCCAGCAGCGTTGAAAACTTGTTCATCCAGACCTCGTCGTTTACCGCGCCTTGGGGGTGGGGGCAAGTGTAGACGACGAGGTGTTGGCGCAGGGCAGGGCTGCTTGGGGCGGCCCCGTTTACCTCAAACGCGGAACTGGTCCATCAGCGCCTGCTGCTGGTTGGCGAGGCTGTTCAAGGACTGGCTGACACGCGCCGACTCGTTGGCCTGCCCCGACAGCGATTCGGTGACATCGCGGATCGTTGCCACGTTGCTGTTGATCTCTTCGGCCACCGCGCTTTGCTCCTCGGCGGCCGAGGCTATTTGCAGGTTCATGTCGGTAATGACCGTCACCGCCTGGCCGATACGCTGCAACGCAGTCACGGCCTGGCCAACCTGTTCGACCCCGCCCTGGGCCTGACGGTGGCTGTTGTCCATGGCACCGACCACTTCGCGGGTGCCGTCCTGCAAGGCCTCGATCACCTGGCGGGTTTCTTCTACCGACTCCTGGGTGCGTCGGGCCAGGTTGCGTACTTCATCGGCAACCACGGCAAAGCCACGGCCGGCTTCACCCGCGCGGGCGGCCTCGATGGCGGCGTTCAGCGCCAGCAGGTTGGTCTGTTCGGCAATCGAGCGGATCACTTCCAGCACCGAACCGATCTTCTCGCTGTTCTGCGCCAGGCCTTCGACTTCGGCCATGGCGTTGCTCATGTCGGCGGCCAGGGCATCGATGCGTTGGGTGGTGCGGTCGATGACTGCCAGGCCTTCGCGGGTGGCCTGGTCGGCATCGCGGGCGGCCTGGGCGGCCTGGGAAGCACTGCGTGCCACGTCCTGAGCGGTAGCGCTCATTTCGTGCGAGGCCGTGGCCACCTGGTCAACCTGGCGGTATTGCTGCTCCATGCCGGCGCTGGTTTGCGTGGCAATTGCCGAAGACTGGTCGGCGGTGCCACGGGCAGCCTGCACCGAGCGTTTGACCTCGGCGATGGTTGGCTGCAGCTTGTCGAGGAACCGGTTGAACCAGCCGGCCAGTTCGCCCAGTTCGTCCTGCTTCTGATAAGTCAGGCGGCGGGTCAGGTCGCCTTCGCCGCTGGCAATGTCCTTGAGCATTGCGGCTACGCCGAGGATCGGCCGGGTAACGCCGCGGGCCATCAACCACACCATCAGCAGGCCGGCAATGGCTGCCGCCAGCCCCAGGCCCAGCTCCAGCAGGGTACCGCTGGTGTTGAGCGCGTCCAGTTCCTGCTTCAGTTTTTCGGCAGGCCCGGTCAGTGCGTTTTCCGGCACATCCAGCAGCACGCCCCAGGGTTGCGCGTCGGGGATCGGCCGGAACGCGGCCATCACCTTCAGGCGCTGCTGGTCGTGCAGGATGGTCATCTTGCCATCGGCCAGCTTGCGTACCAGCTCGGCGCCCTTGGCCTTGTCTACCTGGTCGAAGCGCTGGGCCAGCTTGCTGGCATCGGCGCTATAGCCTGCCAGCAGGCCGACCGGGCTGAGGATACCGACCGTGATGCGGCCCTCGTACAGGCTGCGGCTGGCCTCCTGGCTCAGGGCCTGCAGGCTGTTGAGGTTGATGTCGATGGACAGCGTGGCAAGGGTCTTGCCGTTGACCACCAGCGGGAAGACGATGCTGGTCATCAGCACTTGCTGGCCATTGATGTCATAGAAGTAGGGCTCTACCACGCACACCTTGCCAGTGGTACGCGGGCAGACCCACCAGGTGTTGGCGGGCTGGCCGCTGGGGCCGATCTCGGTGTTGGCCATGTCCTGTTCAGGCAGCGCCATGGCGGTCAGCTGGCCGGGGCGCGGCTGCGACCAGTACAGGGCAAAGCGCCCGGTTTCGTTGCTGCCAAGCTCCGCCTTGCCGGCGAACAGGCTGTCTTTGTTGTCCAGAGCGTTGGGCTCGAACACCAGCGACAGGCCGAGCAGGTCGGGGTTGGCCTGCAGGGCGGTGCGCACTTGGCGTGTCATGTCTTCGCGCAGGTCAAAGGCGTCAAGGTAGCGCTTTTCTGCCTGTTCGCGCAGGAACAGCACTTGGCGGGCGAACCCAGCGCCGTACTGGTAGGCGTCCATGAACTGACGACGGATGTTCAGCGCCTGCACCTCACCCTGTGACTCGATGCGCGATTGCGCCGCTTCGGTCAGCATCTGCATGCTGCTGGCCTTGACCAGGTCCGAGCTGTGGTCCATGCGATATAACGACAGGCCGACGAGCAAGGTGACGATGCCGGCCAGGCAGAGGCCGGCGAGCAGGGTGATCTTCCACTGGATGGAAAGTTGGCGCAAAGGCATGGGGCGGATCCCTTTTCCGGGCTCTAAGGGTTTTGGCTTTGAAGCTGGGTCAGGCACCCCCAGCGCAACACGTTATCGGCCCCTAGCGTTTTTTCTTTATTCAAACATTCAATTTAAATCCTGCCCCGCTGCGTAATGTGCCGCAACATGGCGCTTTTGACATCTGCAGCCTACTGCTTCAGAGTGCGCGCTTTTTTCTGTCGTAATGAGGTAAGCCAACCATGAATGCAGTGATCGCCGCGGTCGGCATCATGCTGATACTCAGCCTGTCCCGCGTGCACGTGGTCATCGCCCTGATCATCGGTGCCCTGGTCGGTGGGCTGGTGGGCGGCCTGGGCATCGAGGGCACGTTAAAGGCGTTCAACGGTGGCTTGGGCGGTGGTGCCACGGTTGCCTTGTCCTACGCTCTGCTGGGCGCTTTTGCCGTGGCCATTGCCAAGTCGGGCCTGGCCCATGCCTTGGCTGACCGTGCACTGGCCATGATCGATCGCCAGGGGCACACCAATGGCGGCAAGGTCAAATGGCTGATGATCGGCCTGATGCTGGTGGTGGCGGTGTCGTCGCAGAACATCCTGCCCATCCACATTGCGTTCATTCCGCTGCTGGTGCCGCCGTTGTTGTATGTACTGACCCGCCTGCGCATCGACCGCCGGCTGATCGCCTGCGTGATCACCTTCGGCCTGATTACCCCGTACATGTTCTTGCCAGTGGGCTTCGGCAACATATTCCTCAATGAAATCCTGCTGGCCAACGTCGCGCGCGCCGGTGTCGACGTGAGCGGTGTCAACGTCACCCACGCCATGGCCATCCCCGCTGCTGGCATGCTGGTCGGCCTGCTCCTGGCGGTGTTTATCAGCTACCGCAAGAAGCGTGACTACGACCTGGCGCGCATTGAGCAGGTGGAGCAGGTGAGCGTGCAGTACAACCCGCTGACACTGCTGGTGGCCGGGCTGGCAATCGCCGCCGCGTTCATCGTCCAGTTGCTGCTGGACTCGATGATCATCGGCGCCATGGTCGGTTTTCTGATTTTCTCGCTGTCAGGCATCGTCAAATGGAAGGACACTGACGGCCTGTTTACCGAAGGCATGAAGATGATGGCCATGATCGGCTTCATCATGATTGCCGCCTCGGGTTTTGCTGACGTCATGAAGGCCACCGGTGAGGTGCAGAGCCTGGTGGAAACCTCCGCCCGGTGGATCGACCACAGCAAGGGCATCGGTGCCCTGATGATGTTGCTGGTCGGGCTGCTGGTGACCATGGGCATCGGCTCGTCGTTCTCCACGGTGCCGATCCTGGCCGCGATCTTTGTGCCGCTGTGCGTGCAACTGGGGTTCGACCCGCTGGCCACCGTGTGCATCGTCGGTACTGCTGGCGCTTTGGGGGACGCAGGCTCGCCGGCCTCTGACTCGACTTTGGGGCCGACCTCGGGCCTGAACGTAGATGGTCAGCACCACCATATCTGGGACACCGTGGTACCGACCTTCATCCACTACAACCTGCCATTGCTGGCGTTTGGGTGGTTGGCAGCGATGACGCTGTAAGGGGAGGGTGTCAGCCCTTGTTGGGCGGCGGTGAGATGCGGTTGAGCACGGTGCTGCCGTCCTTGCTGCGGGTCAGGTAAATCGGCAGCACCTTGGGCAGGTTGTTGACCAGGCGGGCGACCTCGCGGGTGTTGTAGATACCGCTGATGCGGATGCGGCCGGTGCTGGCATCGGCCAGCTGCAGCGGCGCGTCGAGGTAGCGGTTGATCACTGGCAGCGCTTGCTCCAGGCTCAGGTTGTCGAGCACCAGCTTGCCACTGCGCCAGGCAAGGCTGTTGCTGTAGTCATTGCTCTGCTCCAGCTGCGGCTCGAAATCGCCCTTGTGGTAGCTGGCCTGCATCCCCGGGCCCAGGCGGTAGCCACCGGCGTTGCCGTCGCTGGATACCAGTACCGAGCCTTCCACCAGGGTGACCTTGACCTGGTCCTGGTACTTCCACACGTTGAACTGGGTGCCAGTGACGCGGGTCTGGCCATTGCCGGCATGCACGATGAACGGGTGGTTGCTGTCGTGCTGCACCTTGAAGAACGCCTCGCCGCGCTTGAGCGTGACCTGGCGCTGGTCCTTGTAGTTGAGGTAGGTAAGCTCGGTGTGGAGGTTGAGCTGTACCGTGCTGCCGTCGCTCAACTCGATGGTCTGCATGCGGTCGCCGGCTTCGAAGTGCTGGTAGTGGTTGGGCAGCCAGCCTTGTTCCCAGCCCACCCAGCCGGCCAGCGGCAGCACGGCCAGGGCGATGGCGGCAGCAGATGCAAGCGGACGCCAATTGCGCGGGCGTGCGGGTAGACGGGTGGCCGGGTTGAAGTCGACGACGGTGGCGTTGCGTGGCAACAGGTCGGCGGTTTGCCAGATTTCCAGCATTGCCTGGTATTCCTCGGCATGCCGCGGGTCCGCCGCCAGCCAGCGGGCAAACGCCTCGCGCTCGCCCGCCGTGCAGTCTTCAGCGTGCAGGCGCATGCACCAGTGCGCGGCGGCGTCGGTGATGGCATCGTCAGGGCTGGTGTTGAGGCGGTCGTGGTTCATTGCGGCTCCGGATTTTGCATATTCTACCCTTGCTAGAGGGCTCCCGAGAACCAACGTAATGGCGAATGACTATCAGTTGTGACGGTTTTTCATCGGATTTGCAACGGTTTTTCAGCGTTTGAGAACCCTTCGCGTGCCGCCAGGGAGGCGGAAATCCATGGGGCTGCCTTGCAGCCCATCGCGACAAAAGGCCGCTCCCACAAGTAATCGCGCACCTCTTGTGGGGCAACTGTGTTGTACGAAATCACAAAGCTTGCGCGATCACTGTGGGAGCGGGCTTGCCCCGCGAACACGGGCGAAGCCCGTGCCATGCACCGCGTGGCCTGCTTCGCGGGCATGCCCGCTCCCACGGGTAATGCGCAGGCTTCAGAACTGCGCCGGCTCCAGCCCATAAAGGCTGCTGCTGCCCGCCCTGATACTGGCTTCCAGCCCCAGACCACGCGGCAGCACGCGCTGGAAGAAGAACGCCGCACACGCAAGCTTGGCACCATGAAACGCGTCATCCTCGTCACGTTTGGCCAAGGCCACCGCCGCCATCCGCGCCCACATATAGGCATACGCCGTCAGCCCGAACAGTTGCAGGTATTCAACCGCTACCGCGCTGACCAGGTTGGCATCATCGCCTGCTCGCGCCTGCAGCCAGGCGCTGGTGGCCTCCAGTCGCGCCAGGCTCGCTTGCAAAGCCTCGCGGTGCAGCGGTGCATCAACACTGAACGCACGTACTTCGGCGGCAAAGCTGGCCAGCGCCTGGCCACCGTCGCCCAGCACCTTGCGCCCCAGCAGGTCGAGTGCCTGGATACCGTTGGTGCCTTCATAGATTTGCGCAATGCGCACATCACGCACCCGTTGCTCCTGCCCCCATTCGCGGATGTAGCCATGGCCACCGTATACCTGCTGGCCGAGCACGCAGCTTTCCAGGCCGTTGTCGGTGAAGAAGGCCTTGGCCACTGGCGTCAACAGCGCCACCAGGCGCTGGGCGTGCTCACGTTCACCGGCGTCTTCGGCGTAACGCGCCAGGTCCAGTTGCTGGCCGACGTAGGCGGCAAACGCCCGGCCACCTTCGGTGAGGGTGCGCATGGTCAGCAGCATGCGCCGTACATCGCCATGGTGGATGATCGGGTCGGCAGCCTTGTCCTGCGCTTTAGGGCCGGTGGCGGCACGGCTTTGCAGGCGTTCGTTGGCATAACGGGCGGCGCTCTGGTAAGACGCTTCGGCGCAACCGAGGCCCTGGATGCCGATGGACAGGCGCTCGTAGTTCATCATGGTGAACATCGCCGCCAGGCCTTTGTGCGATTCGCCCACCAGGTAACCCTTGGCATCGTCGAAGTTCATCACGCAGGTGGATGAAGCCTTGATGCCCATCTTGTGCTCGATCGAACCGCAGTGTGCGGCGTTGCGCGCGCCCAGGCTGCCATCGGCCTCGATCAGGTATTTCGGTACAAGGAACAGCGAGATGCCTTTGGCGCCGGCGGGCGCATCCGGCAACTTGGCCAGTACCAGGTGGATGATGTTCTCGGTCAGGTCCTGCTCGCCACCGGTGATGAAAATCTTGTTGCCGCTGATGCGATAGCTGCCGTCGGCCTGGGGTTCGGCCCGGCTGCGGATCAGCCCCAGGTCGGTGCCCGCGTGGGGCTCGGTCAGGCACATGGTGCCGGCCCAGCGGCCTTCGTAAAGTGGCGGCAGGTAAATGGCCTTGAGCGTCTCGCTGGCGTGGGCATCGATGGCCAGGCAGCTACCAGCGCTCAACGCCGAATACAGGCTGAAGCTGCAGTCGGCGGCATAGAGCATTTCTTCGAACAGCACCCCTAGCATTTTCGGCATGCCCATGCCGCCAAATGCCGGGTTGCCGCCCAGGCCGACCCAGCCGCCTTCGCGGTAGGTTTGCCAGGCTTGGCGAAAACCGTCTGGCGTGGTGACCTGGCCGGCGGCGAAGCGCACACCTTGCTCGTCGCCGTTACGGCTGAGCGGGGCGATCAGCTGGCCAGTGACTTTGGCGGCTTCTTCCAGGATCGCATCGGCGGTGTCGGCATCGATGCGCTCGGCCAGGGCGGGCAGGCGGGCCCACAGGGCCGGGGCGTTGAACACGTCATGCAGGACGAAGCGCATGTCGCGCAGCGGGGCGGAGTAAGTAGTCATCAGGGGCTCTTGAAGTGAAGACGATATCTGTGAAAATTGCGCCGTACCCGTGCAGGAGCAGCCTTGTGCTGCGAAAGGGCCGGCATGGCTGAAGGTAGTCTTCGCCGGTGAGGGCCTCTTCGCAGCACAAGGCTGCTCCTGCAGGGAAACGTCGAGGCCGTTACGGCTTCAGAGGGCTTTGGCCCGGTCGCGCAGTACGTACTTCTGGATCTTGCCGGTGGAGGTCTTGGGCAACTCGCCAAACACCACGGTCTTCGGCACCTTGAAACCGGCCAGGTGCTCGCGGCACCAGCCGGTGATGTCGGCTTCGCGGGTGTCCTCCCGGCCTGGCTTCAGGGCAATGAACGCGCACGGGGTTTCTCCCCACTTTTCATCCGGGCGCGCCACCACGGCGGCTTCAAGCACCGCCGGGTGTTTGTACAGGGCGTCCTCGACTTCAATGGTGGAGATGTTCTCGCCACCGGAAATGATGATGTCCTTGAGGCGGTCCTTGATCTCGACATAGCCGTCGGCATGCCACACGGCCAGGTCACCGGTGTGGAACCAGCCACCACGGAACGCTTCGGCGGTGGCTTCGGGGTTTTTCAGGTAACCCTTCATCACGGTGTTGCCGCGCATGAAGATCTCGCCAAGCGTATTGCCATCGCGTGCCACCGGCTCGAGTGTCTGCGGGTCGGCCACCATCAACCCGTCCAGGGTCGGGTAGCGCACGCCCTGACGTGACTTGATCCGCGCACGCTCTTCCAGCGCCAGTTCGTTCCACTCGTCATGCCAGGCACACACGGTCACCGGGCCGTAGACTTCGGTCAGGCCGTAGGTGTGGGTGACGTGGATGCCCATCTCTTCCACGGCGCCAATGACCTTGGCCGGTGGCGCGGCGCCGGCGACCATGGCCTGTACCGGGTGCTCGATGGCGGCTTTGGCGGCCTCGGGCATGTTGACCAGGGCGTTGAGCACAATCGGGGCGCCGCACAGGTGGGTGACCCGGTGTTCGCGGATCAGGTTCAGGATCTTCTGCGGGTCGACTCGGCGCAGGAACACGTGGGTGCCGGCCAGGGCGGTGATGGTCCAGGGGTAGCACCAGCCGTTGCAGTGGAACATGGGCAAGGTCCACAGGTACACCGGGCGGTGGCCCATGGCCCAGGTCATCTGGTTGCCCAGCGCGTTCAGGTAGGCGCCGCGGTGGTGGTAGACCACGCCCTTGGGGTTGCCGGTGGTGCCGGAGGTGTAGTTGAGTGAAATGGCCTGCCACTCGTCATCCGGCCATTCCCAGGCGAATTGCGGGTCGCCTTCGGCGAGCAGGGCTTCATAGTCCAGCGCGCTGACCGCACGGCCTTCGCCGTACTCCGGGTCATCCACATCCACCACCAGGGGCGGGTGTTCCAGCAACGCCAGGGCGGCTTCGATCACCGCATGGAACTCGCGGTCGGTAATCAGCACCTTGGCTTCACCATGCTGCAGCATGAAGGCGATGGCCTCGGCGTCCAGGCGCACGTTCAGGGTGTTGAGCACGGCGCCGGTCATGGGCACACCGAAGTGCGCCTCGAGCATCGCCGGGGTGTTGGGCAGCATCACCGCCACCGTGTCGCCACGGCCTATGCCACGGCCCGCAAGGGCGCTGGCCAGGCGCCTGCAGCGTTGGTAGGTTTCTTGCCAGTTGCGGCGGATGGCACCGTGGATCACCGCGGGGTAGTTGCCGTACACGGCAGCGGTGCGTTCGATGAAACTGAGCGGGGTGAGGGCGACATGGTTGACGGCAGCGGGCATCAGGCCCTGGGCATAGATCGACATGCGGTAATCCTGTAAGGGAGGCAGGCGCTGCTTGTGCGCTTGGCCCCCCGATGGCTGATTGTTAGCTCTGTTCAGGGTGCAGGGAGGCGGACGGTGGGCCGCTCCTTCTGTCGCAGTTTTACGCGAGTCGCTATGGTAATAGGAATATCGACTATAGCAATATAGTAAAACTACTATAACAACGAACCGCCTACCATGGACCAGACTGCTTACCCCTTGCTTGCCAAGGACCCACAACCCAGCCTTTTGCTGGCAGCCGACGCCAAGCCACTGGCACTCAATGCGGCGCTGCAAGCGTGGGTTGACGAAGGCCCGGCGCTGGCCAGTTGGCTGCCGGCCAACTGTGCCGCCCTGGTGCGTGCGTGCTTGCGCCAGCATCGGGCGATTGCCGACGTCGAGGTGCAAGTGGGGGCGCGCACCGTGCTGTGGTCATTCATTCCGGATGACCAGGGCCAGCAGGTGCTCGGGCGCTGTCGCGACGCCAGCGAAGAGCGCCAAGGCGCACGGGAAGCCAGCCGCGCCCGGCGCTTGTACCGGCTGATCATTGAAAACACCACCGACCTGATCTCCCGGCACAGCCCGGATGGCCGTTTTCTGGATGCCTCGCCGGCAGCGTTTCGCCTGCTCGGCCTGTGGCCCGAGCAATTGCGTGGCATCGCCGTGCATACCCTGTTGCACCCGCGTGAGCGCCGCCAGGTGCTGCGCCAGGCGGCCGCTGCCCTGGACCAGGATGGCTATCACACCATGACCTGCCGGGTGCGCCAGGCCTCTGGCGGCTATCGCTGGTTTGAAATTGCCAGCCGGGCCATCCGCGAAACCTACACCGGCTCGGTGGTGGAGGTGGTCAGTGTGTCCCGCGACATCACCTTGCGCATTGAAGCCCAGGAAAGCCTGGCGCACAGTGCACGGTTGGCCACCCTCGGCGAGCTGGCTTCAGGCATTGCCCACGAGATCAATCAGCCACTGGCTGCGGTGGTCAACTATGCCAACGCCAGTCAACGTTACCTGCAAGGCCTGGAGCGTGATCCACAGGCCCGCGAGCGGGTAGGGCAGGGCCTGCAGCGCATCCGCGAGCAGGCCACCCATGCCGCCGAAGTGATTCGCCGCCTGCGCGCCTTCCTGCGCAAAGGACCACGGCGGCTGCAGGCGGTGGACGTGGCAGAAGTGGCTGGGGAAGCCATGCGGCTGTGTGCGTGGGAAGCCGCGCGTGACCAGGTGCTGGTGGAACTGCGCATGAGCGCGCAACTGCCCTCGGTGTATGCCGACCAGGTGTTGCTGGAGCAAGTGCTGCTCAACCTGTTGCGCAATGCCATCGATGCCAACCGCGAACTGCACGGCGAACAGCCGTCACGTATCCTGCTCGGCGCAGTGCGCGACGGCGACGGTGTGCTGGTCGAAGTGTCGGACCAGGGCGCAGGTGTGGCGCCCGAGCGCCTGGATGACATCTTCACGCCGTTCACTACCAGCAAGGCTGACGGTTTGGGCCTGGGTTTGAGCATGAGCCGCAGCCTGATCGAAGGCTTTGGCGGCAGCCTGTGGGCGCGGGCGGGTGACAATGGTGGTCTGGTACTGTGCTGTCGGCTGGCAGTCAGCAGGGGATAAGGGGAGGCGTGGTGCAAGCGAAAGTGTATGTGGTCGATGACGACCAGGGAATGCGCGACTCGACCGTCTGGCTGTTGCAGTCGGTGGGCCTGCAAGCCCTGCCGTTCGCCAGTGGGCAAGCGTTTCTCGATGCCTGTGTCGACGATGGGCCCGCCTGTGTGCTGCTGGATGTGCGTATGCCGGGGCTGGGCGGGTTGGCGGTGCAGCAGGCGATGCGCGAGCGCGGCCTGGCGCTGCCGGTGATCTTCGTCAGCGGCCATGCCGATGTGCCGATTGTGGTGCGGGCATTCAAGGCCGGCGCCTGTGATTTCATCGAAAAGCCCTATAACGACCAGCTGCTGCTCGACAGCGTGCAAGCTGCGCTGGAGCACGCCGGGCGGGCGCGGCAGGGCGACCAGGCGCTGGCCATGGTGCAGGCGCGGATCGACGGCCTGACGCCACGTGAGCGTGACGTGTTCGTGCCGTTGGCCCAGGGCTTGAGCAACCGTGAAATTGCCGAGCGGCTGGGGGTTAGCGTGAAGACCGTGGACCTGTACCGCGGGCGGGTGATGAAGCGCTTGCAGGCGGCCAGCCTGGCGGAGCTGGTTGGCATGGCGGTTGCCTGCGGGGCCGTGGAGGCGCTGGGCCTGCGGGCGCGTTAAGCACTTGTGGGAGCGGCCTTGTGCCGCGATGGGGCGCGAAGCGGCCCCCAGTTTTGTGCCAGGGCAGAGATTTTTGGGGCCGCTTTGCGGCCCATCGCGGCACAAGGCCGCTCCTACAGGGGGCAGTGTGACAGCCCGAAAATATGAAATTTTACATAGCTGGCTAATCAAAGCTTTGACATTCACTGCCTAGGCAGTAATATTTCTACACAATTGTCAGAGCAGCCTCGATGGCCCATTTCTCCCCCGAAAATTTCCAGACCTGCGCCATCGGCATGCTGCTGGGCCGCGCGGCAATCCTGAAGGACCGCATTCTCGACTGGCACCTCGAGTCAGAGGGCGTCACTGCCGCGCAGTTCAAGGTGCTGATCATCGTCACCCAGTACCAGGTGGATACCCCGGCCGAGCTGTGCCGCTACCTGGGCCTGGACAGCGGTTCGATGACCCGCATGCTCGACCGGCTCGAGCAGAAGGAGCTGATTGTGCGCAACCGCTGCGCCGAGGACCGCCGGCTGGTGCGCCTGGCGCTCACCACTGATGGCCAGCGCCTGGCGGACCGCTTGCCAGAAATCGGCGCTGCCGCCATGAACGAATTGTGCGGCGCGCTGGCCCCAGAAGAGCTGAAGAACCTGGAAGGCTTGCTGGCCAAGGTCCTGCTCGCTGCTGGCGACCCGTTGACGATCCGCCGTTTCGGCGAACGTTGAACCCTGTAACGAATTCTCCAAGGTACTGTCATGGCCACTCCCGCAGACACCCCGACTTCACCCGCAGCGCCCGAGCAGTCGCGCAAGCGCAAGGCCTGGCTGCTGGGCCTGCTGCTCTTGCTGATGCTTGCCGGTGCCGGCACCTGGGCTTGGTACAGCCTGGTCGGGCGCTGGCACGAAAGCACCGACGATGCCTACGTCAACGGCAACGTGGTGGAGATCACCCCGCTGGTCACCGGCACCGTCACCAGCATTGGTGCCGATGACGGTGACCTGGTTCATGCCGGCCAGGTATTGCTGCAATTCGACCCTGCCGACAGCGAGGTGGCCCTGCAGTCTGCCGAAGCCAAGTTGGCACGCAGCGTGCGCCAGGTGCGCGGGCTGTACAGCAATGTCGACTCGCTCAAGGCCCAGCTGGAAACCCGCCAGGCCGAACTGCGCAAAGCCCAGCAGGACTTCAACCGGCGCAAGGTGCTGGCCGACAGCGGTGCAATTGCTGCGGAAGAACTGTCCCATGCTCGCGATGACCTGAGTGTGGCCCTGGCCGCTGTAAACAGCGCACGTCAGCAGCTCAGCACCAGCAGCGCGCTGGTCGACGACACGGTGGTGTCCTCGCACCCGGAGGTCATGGCAGCCGCCGCCGATCTGCGCCAGGCCTACCTCGACCACGCCCGTACCACCTTGGTAGCACCGGTCACTGGCTACGTCGCCAAACGTACCGTGCAGCTGGGCCAGCGCCTGCAGCCTGGCACTGCGACCATGGCGGTAATCCCGCTGGACCAGGTGTGGATCGACGCCAATTTCAAGGAAACCCAGCTGCGTGAGATGCGTATTGGCCAGCCGGTGCAGATCACCGCCGACCTGTACGGCAGCGAGGTCAAGTACAGCGGCACGGTCGATAGCCTTGGCGCCGGTACCGGCAGTGCCTTCGCGCTGCTGCCGGCACAGAACGCCACTGGCAACTGGATCAAGATCGTCCAGCGCGTGCCCGTGCGTATTCACCTGAGCCCCGATCAGCTCAAGGACCACCCACTGCGTATTGGCCTGTCCACCGTGGTGGAAGTCGACTTGCATGACCAGAGCGGGCCGGCCCTGGCCCAGCAGCCCCCACAGCAGGCCAGCTACACCACCCAGGTGTATGACCGTCAGCTGGTCGAGGCTGACAACCTGATCGCCCGGTTGATCCACGAAAACAGCGCACCCGGCAAGACGGCCCAGCGATGAGCAACAACGCCGCTGCCCAGTTCACGCCGCCCAGCCTGCTGTTGACCACCATCGGGTTGTCGTTGGCGACGTTCATGCAGGTGCTCGACACCACCATTGCCAACGTGGCGCTGCCGACCATATCCGGCAACCTGGGGGTGAGTTACGAGCAGGGCACCTGGGTGATTACCTCGTTCGCGGTGAGCAACGCCATCGCCTTGCCATTGACGGGCTGGCTCAGCCGACGGTTTGGCGAGGTGAAACTGTTCATCTGGGCCACGCTGTTGTTCGTGCTGGCCTCGTTCCTGTGCGGTATCGCCCAGTCGATGCCGGAGCTGGTCGGTTTCCGGATATTGCAGGGCGTGGTCGCCGGGCCGCTGTACCCGATGACCCAGACCTTGCTGATTGCCGTCTACCCCCCTGCAAAACGGGGCATGGCCCTGGCACTGCTGGCGATGGTCACGGTGGTGGCGCCGATTGCCGGGCCGATCCTGGGGGGCTGGATCACCGACAGTTACAGCTGGCCGTGGATCTTCTTCATCAACGTGCCCATCGGCCTGTTCGCCGCCGCCGTGGTGCGCCAGCAGATGCGCACCCGGCCGGTGGTCACCAGCCGCCAGCCGATGGACTACATCGGCTTGCTGACGCTGATTATCGGTGTCGGGGCTTTGCAGGTGGTACTCGACAAAGGCAACGACCTGGACTGGTTCGAATCGTCGTTCATCATTATCGGCAGCTTGATTTCGGTGGTGTTCCTCGCAGTCTTCGTGATTTGGGAACTGACCGACCGCCACCCGGTAGTCAACCTGCGCCTGTTCGTGCACCGCAACTTCCGTGTCGGCACCATCGTGCTGGTCGGGGGCTATGCAGGGTTCTTCGGTATCAACCTGATCCTGCCGCAATGGTTGCAGACGCAAATGGGTTATACCGCGACGTGGGCGGGCCTGGCGGTGGCACCGATCGGCTTGCTGCCGGTGATCATGTCGCCGTTCGTGGGCAAATATGCGCACCGCTTCGACCTGCGTGTACTGGCAGGGCTGGCGTTCCTGGCGATCGGCACCAGTTGCTACATGCGTGCCGGCTTCACCAGCGAGGTGGACTTCCAGCATGTGGCCTTGGTGCAGCTGTTCATGGGCATTGGCGTGGCGTTGTTCTTCATGCCGACCTTGAGCATCCTGCTGTCCGACCTGCCGCCGCACCAGATTGCCGATGGCTCGGGGCTGGCGACCTTCCTGCGGACCTTGGGCGGGAGCTTTGCCGCGTCGTTGACGACCTGGATCTGGATTCGCCGGGCGGACCAGCATCACGCTTATCTGAGCGAGAACATCAGCCAGTTCGACCCGGCGACGCGGCATACGCTTGAGCAGTTGGGTGGGGCCAGCCCGCAGAGTTATGCGCAGCTGGAGCAGATACTCAACGGGCAGGCTTACATGATGTCGACAGTGGACTACTTCACCTTGATGACCTGGGTGTTTGCCGGGTTGATCCTGCTGGTGTGGTTCGCCAAACCACCCTTCACTGCCAAGGCCGGGCCGGCATCGGCGGGGCATTAAGGCGACGAGGTGAATGGCTCGGGATGTAGGGTGGGGCGGATATCGAGCGCCGCCCGCGCGGCGCATCGCGAGCTGCGCTCGCTCCTATGTTTGTTTCGGGCCAGTAATGCCTGTACCCGTCGCGCGCGACCGCCTTGTTTGTACGGCACGATATCGAGCTATGCGCCAAGGCGTTCGCGTACAAATCCCACAGGAATAATTGGCCCGAAGCAAACGTAGGAGCGAGCGGAGCTCGCGATGCGCCGCGCGGGCGGCGCTGGATATCCGCCACGCCCAATCTCTCAAGTCAGGCACTGGGTGGCCCCTCTATTCACATACTGCTCCGTTTCGCCTATTGTCGACGGTCCCTTCCCCAAGCGATTGGCAAAATCATGGAGAACGTCATCGTCATCACCGGCGGCAGCCGCGGTATCGGTGCCGCCACGGCGCTGTTGGCGGCCCGCCAGGGCTACCGCATCTGCATCAACTACCACGCCGACGACCAGGCCGCCGAAACCCTCCTCGGCCAGGTCCGCGCCCTGGGCGCCGAGGCTATCGCCGTGCGGGCCGACGTCAGCGTCGAGGATGAGATCATCCACCTGTTTCAGCGCGTCGACGAAGAGCTCGGCCGGGTCACCGCACTGGTCAACAACGCCGGCACCATCGGCCAGCAGAGCCGCGTCGAGGCCATGTCCGAGTTCCGCCTGCTGAAGATCATGAAAACCAACGTCGTCGGCCCCATGCTCTGCGCCAAGCACGCTTTGCTGCGCATGGCACACCGGCATGGCGGGCAGGGCGGGGCCATTGTCAACGTGTCATCGATGGCTGCGCGCCTGGGCTCGCCCAACGAATATGTCGACTATGCCGCCTCCAAGGGCGCGCTCGACACCTTCACCATCGGCCTGGCCAAAGAAGTGGCAGGCGAGGGCGTGCGGGTCAATGGCGTACGCCCAGGTTACATCCACACAGGGTTCCATGCCTTGTCCGGCGACCCCGACCGGGTCAGCAAGCTTGAGCCGGGTTTGCCCATGGGGCGCGGCGGACGCCCCGAGGAAGTGGCCGAAGCCATCCTCTGGCTGCTCTCGGACAAAGCCTCCTACTCCACCGGCAGTTTCATCGACCTGAGCGGCGGGCGCTGAACGCGCCCGTCAATCCTCCAGCAGCTCGCGTACCCGCTCGGCGAGTACTTCGAGCTCGAACGGCTTGGTCAGCACCAACGTACCGTGCAACAGCTGGCCGTCGCTGAGCGCGGCGCTCTCATCGTAGCCGGTGATGAACAGCACCTTGAGGTCTGGGTAGCGCTCACGGCAGCGTTCGGCCACCTGGCGGCCATTCAGGCCACCCGGCAGTCCGATATCGCTCAGCAGCAGGTCTGGCCGTTCGCCGCTTTGCAGGTGGGCGAGGGCGGTCGGACCATTCTCGAAGGCGTCCACCAGATAGCCCAGCTCTTCCAGCACTTCGCCGACCACCAAGCGCAAGGCGGTCTGGTCTTCAATCAACAGAATGCGCCGTGCAGCCGCGCTGCTTGCTTGCAAAGGCGGGTGCTGCAGTTTTTCGGCTGGCGCCTGGGGCTGCTCGGGGTGTCGGGGTAGCAGCAGCTCGATGCGGGTGCCCTCGCCAAGCACCGACAGCACGCGTAATTGCCCACCCGACTGACGCACGAAGCCGTAGGTCATGGACAGACCCAGGCCGCTGCCCTGGCCCATCGGCTTGGTGGTGAAGAACGGGTCGACTGCGCGCTCCGCCACTTCAGCCGACATGCCTTTACCGTTGTCGACGATGCTCAGCCGCACATACTCGCCGGCTGGCAGTTGCAAAGCCAGGGCCTGCTCGTCGTCAAGCAGCAGGTTGTCGCCAATGATGTCGATCACCCCACCTGCGGGCATGGCATCGCGAGCGTTGATGCAGATGTTGAGCAGGGCGCTTTCCAGTTGGGGCGGATCAATGAAGGTAGGCCACAACGGGCTGGCGAAGCGGCTGCTCAGGGTAATGGCCGGGCCGATGGTGCGGCGCAGAAGCTCTTCCATACCGGCCACCAACGTGGTCACCTGCGTGGAGCAGGGTTGCAGGGTCTGCTGGCGAGAGAATGCCAGCAGCCGGTGCACCAGTGAAGAGGCCCGCTGCGCCGAGCCGCTGGACAGCTTCAGCAAGGGCTCCAGGGCGTCGAAGCGTGACTGGTCCAGGCGTTGGCGCATCAGCTCCTGGGCGCCAAGGATGCTGCCCAGCAAATTGTTGAAGTCATGGGCGATGCCGCCACTGAGCTGGCCTACGGCTTCCATCTTCTGTGCCTGGCGCAGTGCTTCTTCGGCCTTGGCCAGGCGTTCCTGCTCTTGTACCCGGTCACTGATGTCATAAGCGAACAGAAACGCGCCTAGAATCTCGCCTTTTTGGTCGTGCAACGCGTTGAAGCGCAATTCGTAGTGGCGCAGCATGGGGGGCTTGCCGAAGATGCCAATCTCGATGAACTGCTCGCCTGCCAGGGCGCGCTGCCACATTGGCAGGATAGGCGTCTGGCCAGCGCTTCCATCTTCGAACAACCCGGGCAGGTAGTCGCCGATTTCCGGTGTTCTCCCGTACAGCAGGTGGAAGTCATGCCTGGCCTGGCGGTTGACAGCCAGCCAGCGCAGATTCTTGTCTATCACATGCACATTGACCACGCTGTGATCGACCAATTCGGCAAACAAGCGTCGTTCGGCCAGTGCGGCATTCACCCGCTGTTCCAGCTGTTCGTTAAGGCGCTGCAGGGCCTGCTCTGCACGCCGGCGTTCGGTGACATCCTTGAACAACACCGCTACCTGGCGTTTCTCAGCAGGCTCTATGCGGAAAGTAGTCACTGACAGCACATGGCCGGTGGCGACCAGTTCCTGCTCGAAGTGCAGCGGTTCGCCCGTGCGAAGTACAGCGCCATAGCGGGCCACCCAGTCATCGGCCTCATCGGGCACCATCTCGCGCAGTTTCTGCCCGACCACGTCGGGGATGCCGGCGTGCTTGGCGTAGGCCGCGTTGGCCATGACGTGTATATAGTCACTCAGAGGCCCATGCGGGCCATCGAAGAATTCGATGATGCAGAACCCCTCGTCCATCGTGTCGAACAGAAAGCGGTAGACGCTGTGGTCTTGATCCTGCTGTTGCCGAAGCTGTGCTTCCAGCTGCGCGTTATGCTGACGCAAGGCCTCGATTTCCCGGCGCAGGCCGGACAGGTCGCGGTGGTGCATGGCGACATTCCAGAAAAGTATCAGACAGACTGTACTGTGGCTGGCCCTGGAACGTACAGCTGTTCATTGCGGCGGATGCAGGTTTGCCAGCAGGTTTTCGATTTGCTCGCTGAGCAGCGCCAGGCTGAATGGCTTGCACAGCACGCTAGAGTGCTTTGATGGTTTGACATCTGCCTGGTCTTCGCTGTAGCCGGTGATGTAGAGCACTGGCACCTCCTCGGGAAGCGCTGCGGCCAATTGCCGACCGTCGATGTCGCCTGGCAGCTCGATATCGGTCACCAGCAGGTCAGGCCGCAAGCCCTCTTGGCAGGCAGCCAGTGCGCTGCGTCCATCGACGAACGTGCGCACATCGTGCCCGAGTTCTTGCAGCACTTCTTCGATCACCAGGCGCAGGTTTACCTGGTCCTCCATGAGCATGATCAGGCGAGGTGTGCATTCCGTTTTGGCAGGCGTGGGTTGATGGCGCTCAGGCGGAGTTACTATGACCGCGCTTTTCCTGGGGAGATAAAGGTCAATACGCGTGCCATGCCCAGGCGCACTATTGATCTGCAACTGCCCGCCGGACTGGCGGATGAAGCCGTAGACGATCGACAACCCAAGGCCTGAGCCCTGACCCAATGGTTTGGTAGTGAAGAATGGCTCCAGCGCGCGTTGAGCCGTGTCGGCGGTCATGCCAATGCCATTATCGCTGATACGAATCTGCAAGTAGTCACCCGCAGGGAGGTCCAGTACCCGGGCCTGTGCCTGATTCAATGGGGTGTTCGCGCAACAGATAGCTAATTCGCCACCCAGCGGCATGGCATCGCGGGCGTTGATGCACAGGTTGAGCAAAGCACTTTCCAGTTGCGGAGGGTCGATCGCTATCAGCCATTGGTCGGCCAGTGTCTGGTCAACGAAGTGGATGTCTTCATGCAGCGAGCGCTTGATCAGATCGTGCATACCGGCCACCAGTTGATGCACATCTGTAGTTTGCGGAATCAGGATTTGCTGGCGTGCGAATGCCAGCAGGCGTTGAACCATAGAGGTAGCACGCTTGGAGTCCTGTCGGGCGATGGCAAGTAGCCGTGTAGCTTCCGGGTAGCGCTGTTGTGCCTGGCGTTCGGTGGCCACTTCCAGGGCGGCGAGGATGCTACCCAGCAGATTGTTGAAATCATGCGCTATCCCCCCGGTCAGCTGGCCGATGGCTTCCATCTTCTGGGATTGGCGCAAAGCGTTTTCGATCTCTCGCAGCCGCTCGTGCTCTGCGACGCGTTCTGTGATGTCGTATGCAAACAGGTACCCCCCCTGGATTTGCTGCTGAGCATCACGCAAGGGGTTGTAGCGGATTTCGTAGTGGCGCAATGCTTGTGAGTTCCCAAGGGCGATTGTCTGGACGAATGCCTCGCCCGCCAGTACGCGTGGCCATAAGGGGTCAAGCTGACGCTTGATGTCCTGCTGGCCTGACAGGAACTGCGGAATGTAGTCGCCGACCTTGGGTACGAAACCGCGCAGGCGCTTGAACGTTTCCTGTGCGGTGCGGTTGATCGCCAGCAGCCTGAAGCTGCGGTCCGCAGCAAACACATTGGCCAGGCTGTGGTCGACCAGCTCGCCAAGCAGCTTGCTGTTGGCTTGCTCCTTGTCGACCCTGTTCGACAGTTCCTGGTTAAGTGCTTGCAGGTTATCGAGGGTTACCTGTTCGGCCGGCACCCCGGTAAAGACTACCGCTACTCGTTTCTGGCTGGCGGGCTCCAGGGGATACACCGACAGCTTTAGCCAGCGGTCGGTCACCGCCAGCCGCGCTTCGAACTGCAGGGGCTGCCCTGAGCGCGCCACTTCGGCAAACCGCGGAAGCCAGGTTCCAATTTCGTCCGGGATCGTTTCACGTGCCGTCTGGCCCAACTGCTTGGGGTGGGCGGTGTGCTGCATAGAGGCGTCGTTGGCAAGGATGTAACGGTAGTCGTACAGCTCTCCGTCACTGTTCTCGAGCATTTCGAGCACGCAGAAACCTTGATGCATGTGGCCAGTCATGACCTCATAACAGGCCGCCTTGAGGCGCAGCTCGGCATTCTGCGTCTCCAGTTCGAGTAGTTTTTCTTGTAGTTGCTCTATGCAAGCTGGGGTGTTGTCTTGGGGCATGCTGGCTATCCTGCCTGCGAGTCCGACAACTATAGCTGGCCTTCGACAGCTTTCCTTCAGAACGAGCGAATGATCCGCCCGAGCGTTTCCATGGCCCGTTCGGCACCGTCATGCCAGGGGCTGCCATAGTTAAGACGGATGCAGTTGCCGAAGCGGCGGGTGGGCGAAAAGATCGGCCCCGGGGCGATGCTGATGCCTTGTGCCAGGGCCATGTGGAACAGCTTGAGGGCGTCCATCTGCTCGGGCAGTTCCAGCCACAGGAAGTAGCCTCCTGAGGGCTGGCTGACCCGCGTCTGCGCCGGGAAGTGGCGGGAGATGGCCGCCAGCATGTTGGCCTGCTGGCCTTCCAGGGCGTAGCGCAGTTTGCGCAGGTGGCGGTCGTAGCCGCCGTGCTGCAGGTAGTCGGCTATCGCTGCCTGGGCCGGCATCGAGGCGCACAGCGAGGTCATCAGTTTCAGCCGTTCGATCTTCTGCGCGAAGCGACCGGCCGCCACCCAGCCGATGCGGTAACCGGGGGCCAGGCTTTTGGCGAACGAGCCGCAATGCATCACCAGGCCCTGGGTGTCGAAGGCCTTGGCCGGCTTGGGCGCCTGCTGCGAGTAGTACAGCTCGGCGTAGACGTCGTCTTCGATCAACGGCACCTGGTGCCGCGCCAGCAGTTCCACCAGCGCCTGCTTCTTTGCCTCCGGCATGCTCGCGCCTACCGGGTTCTGGAAGTTGGTCATGCACCAGACGGCTTTTACCGGGTGCTTTTCCAGCGTCTGCGCCAGTGCCCCCAGGTCCATGCCTTCGCGCGGGTGCACGGGGATTTCCACAGCCTTGAGTTTGAGCCGCTCCAGCACTTGCAGGCAGGCATAGAAGGCGGGGGCCTCGATGGCTACCAGGTCGCCCGGCTGGGTAACGGCCTGCAGGCACAGGTTCAAGGCTTCCAGTGCACCGTTGGTGATCAGCAGCTCTTCCATTGGCAGCATCAGCCCACCGACCATGTAGCGCAGGGCGATTTGCCGGCGCAGCTGCGGGTTGCCGGGCGACAAGTCGGTCACCACCATGCGCGGGTCCATGCTGCGGCTGGCGCTGGCCAGTGAGCGCGACAGGCGCTGCAGCGGGAACAGTTCGGGGCTGGGGAAGGCTGAGCCGAACGGTATGGTGTTGGGGTCCTTGATCGAGTCGAGTATCGAGAACACCAGTGCGCTGACGTCAACGTCAGTGGACTCGCTGACCGGCTGCAACGCTTGCGGCTCGCTGAACTGGCGCGGTGCATGGGCGTTGACGAAATAGCCTGAGCGCGGCCGGGCACGGATCAGCCCGCGCCGCTCCAGCAGGTAATAAGCCTGGAACACCGTGGACGGGCTGACCCCGTGGGTCTGGCTGGCGTAGCGTACCGAAGGCACGCGTTGGCCCGGGCCCAGTACCCCGGAGCGGATCAGTTCGGCAATGTCGTCGGCAAAGCGTTCGTAGCGTTTCATTCTGGCCTTCTGTCGAAGCCTGGCAGGCAAGGTGGCGTCAGTGTAAGGGATCAACGGTTCATCGGTGCGACGAAGCGGCTTTGCGCCACACTGCGGATGGCGGGGTCGTCGCGCTCGCTGATTTCGAAGCTCAATGTTTGCGAGCTGCTGGCCGGGCGCTCGGCCAGCATCGCCACGGATACCGGCAGCTCGCTCATTTCGCCAGCCGGGATCACCAATGTGGTATTGCCCTGCAAGGTGAAACCGTCAGCGTCCAGCAGGCGCAGCGCATAGTGCTGGGTGCGCCCGGTCTTGTTGATGACCTTGAGCAGGTAGATGTTCTCGATCTGGCCCTGGGCATTTTCACGGAACAGGCCACGGTCCTTGATGACGTCCAGCGAAACCATCGGGCGCATCTGCAAGGCCACCACCAGCGCTGCGATCATCACCGCGAGCGCTGCGACGTAGCCCAGCAGGCGCGGGCGCAGCCAGTGTGTGGTGCCGCCCTGCAGACCGTGTTCGGACTTGTAACCGATCAAGCCGCGGGCGTAACCCATCTTGTCCATCACACCGTCGCAGGCGTCTATGCACGCTGCGCATCCGATGCAGGCCATTTGCAAGCCATCGCGAATATCGATGCCGGTGGGGCACACTTGCACGCACAGCGTGCAGTCGACGCAGTCACCCAGGCCTTGGGCGCCTACGTCACTGCCTTTCTTGCGCGGCCCACGGGCTTCACCACGGCGCGGGTCGTAGGCGACCGCCAGGGTGTCCTTGTCGAACATCACGGCCTGGAAGCGCGCATATGGGCACATGTGCAGGCACACCGCTTCGCGCAGCAGGCCTGCGTTGATGTAGGTCGCTGCGGTAAAGAACAGCACCCAGAACAGTGCCACGCCGCCCAGTTGCAAAGTGAACAGTTCTGCGGCCAATGGGCGGATTGGCGTGAAGTAGCCGACGAAGGTCAGCCCGGTGGCTACACCGATAGCCAGCCACAGGCTGTGCTTCAGCGTGCGGCGCGCCAGTTTGTTCAGGCTCCAGGGCGCGGCGGCAAGCTTTATGCGCTGGTTGCGGTCGCCCTCAGTAACCTTTTCGCACCACATGAACAGCCAGGTCCAGGTGCTCTGCGGGCAGCTGTAGCCGCACCACACGCGGCCGGCATACACCGTGATGGCGAACAGGCCGAAGGCGCAGATAATCAGCAGCGCTGACAACAGGATGAAGTCCTGTGGCCAGAATGTGGCGCCAAAAATGTGGAATTTGCTCTCGGCCAAATCCCACAGGACGGCTTGGCGGCCATTCCAGTTCAGCCAGGCCGTGCCGAAAAACAGCACGAACAGTGCGCCGGCAAAGCCGATACGCAGGGTGCGGTAAAGCCCGGTGAAGCTGCGGGTGTGGATACCCTTGTCGGCGCTTCGCTGTCGTGAGCTGGCTGGGGCGTCGGCGATCTCTGTGAAAGGGATTCTAGTGTTCATGGCTCGGTGCTCATCAGGCCTCGATCAGGCATGAGCACTATGGCCCTGAGGCTGTTATCAGCACAGGCTCAGATTTTGCGATAAAAACCGTATCAGATTATCCGGTAGGCCCCGCCAGGCCCTAGATCACAGAGCCTGGCACACTGGTCTTCAGATGCCTGCGGCTATCCACCGCACCTGCCACAGTCAGTGCATCGGCTTCGGATTCGGTAATGGGCACGCGTTGGCCTGCGAGCAGGGCCACTGACATGCGCAGATTTTCGTCGGTGAAGATTTCGACATCAGGGCCATCACCCTCGATACGCACGTTTTCGCCGATCAGCGTGCAGCGGCGACTGGTTTCATCGATTTCAACGGGCATGGTGCAGTCCTCCTCGGGTTGTACAGGGTGGACCGCAATGAGGTGC
>NZ_JBNRIK010000003.1:259701-262168 GCF_053557975.1 Pseudomonas sp. XP2 | reverse complement strand
CCCGCAAAATGCCCGGACCTGGCCATACAATGGTCAGCATGGGGACAACTGTGATGGACGTCATCTGGCAAGCAATCCAGGCCGAGTTCGCCGATGTCACCGATGAGCGCGAAGTGACGCGAATCCTCGTGCGGCTGCTTATGGCGGCAGTGCTTGGCGCTGTGCTGGGATTTGAACGTGAACACAAAGGCAAGTCTGCCGGCGTGCGCACCCACATGCTGGTTTCGCTGGGTGCGGCCCTGTTCGTGCTGGCGCCCAGCATGGCCGGGGCTGATGAGCAGGCGCTGAGCAGGGTGATCCAGGGCATCGTCGCCGGTATCGGTTTTCTGGGCGCGGGTACCATTCTCAAAGGAAACGGCCAGGACACCAGCCATGTGAAAGGCCTGACTACTGCCGCAGGGCTATGGATGACTGCAGCCATTGGTACCGCTGCCGGCATGGGGCGCGAAGCCACGGCGTTGATCAGCACGGTACTGGCCCTGCTGGTATTGGGCACGATGCCCATGCTGGTAGAAAAGGTAGAAGGACAGGGGGAGGAAAAGCAAAAGGAGGAGGAGTAGGGTGGGAAGCACTAAGGGGAACCGAAGCTCCCCCCAAAGCGTTGCTGCTTGCTCTTTTTATTATTGAGGCTGGCTTTTTGTTGTTTTTGTAAGCCTGCCTTGGTGTTGCGTGCGACCCCCATGCGGGGTCAAGAGCAAACGTATTTTTTTGAGCGCTGACCTGCTTTCATCATGGCTGATCCGAACCTGGCTGTAACTACCTCGAGGTAGTTTTATTGTTCTGTGCCAGACCGCGGGGTGTACCCCTGAAAAGCGTGTCGACTCCAAAAAGATCTGCTTGCTACGCCTCTGCCGTGTTGTTCTTGTTATGTCAGAGCCGTTACCTGTTGTTTTTATTGGGTGTCACATTTTTTTTGTTCTTGTACGAAAGATATAGCAGGGTGCGTGCCAACTTTTTTAAATCCTTTAAAATCAAGCGTTTGGCAATTTTTGGCAAAATCAGGCTGCCTGAAATTTTGTCGATTTGTTTCCCTGTTACCCGATTTTTTGCTGTGAAACGTGGGGGCGGTAACACTTCACCCACACGTATGTGACACCCGTGTGACTCAATGCGCGCTGCGCGCCCGCGCTACCCGCGACCCATTGCCACGGCCAAGCACACTGCTGATGCGCTGACCGGCGGCGATCAACCGGTCCAGGTCGATACCGGTGGCAATGCCCAACCCCTGGAGCAGGTACACCACATCTTCCGTGGCGATGTTGCCGGTAGCGCCTTTGGCGTATGGGCACCCACCCAGCCCGGCCACCGAGCTGTCGAACACGCTGATACCTTCGAGCAGGCTGGCATAGACGTTGGCCAACGCCTGGCCATAGGTATCATGAAAGTGCCCGGCAAGTTGCTCGCGCGGCACCTGGGCGGATACCACCTCGAACAGGCGGCGGGTATCGCCGGCGGTACCGGTGCCAATGGTGTCGCCCAGCGAGACCTCGTAACAGCCCATGTCATGCAGGGCGCGGGCTACCGGGGCCACCTGTTCGGCGCTGACCTTGCCCTCATAGGGGCAACCGAGTACGCACGACACATAGCCGCGCACGCGCACACCGTGGTTGTGCGCGGCCTCCATGATCGGTTCGAAGCGCTTGAGGCTGTCGCCGATCGAGCAATTGATGTTGCGCTGCGAGAACGCCTCGGAGGCGGCTGCGAACACCGCCACTTCCTTCACCCCGGCCGCCAGGGCGTCCTCGAAGCCGCGCAGGTTTGGCGCCAGTGCCGCATAGGTAACGCCGGGGCGTTGCTCAATACCGGCGAACACCTCGGCAGAGCCGGCCATCTGTGGCACCCACTTGGGCGAGACGAAACTGCCCACCTCGATATAGGCCAGGCCCGCCTCGGTGAGGTCGTCCACCAGGCGCACCTTGTCGGCAACGCTGATGGGCTGGGCTTCGTTCTGCAAACCGTCGCGGGGGCCTACTTCGACCAGACGGACTTCTTTGGGCAAGGGCATGGCGGGTTTCCTGTGGTGTTCAGCGGTTGTCTTTGTTGTTCAGGGTGGCGGCCAGGGCTTGCTCACAGCGCTCCTGGGCGGTGTCCAGCTCCAGTTGCATCTGGTGAATGTCGAGCATCTGCTGTTCCAGCTGTGCGCGCCGTTCGGCGATTTTCGCCAGCATGCTGTTGAGCTGCTTGAGGTTGCCGCTGGTGGGGTCGTACAGTTCGATCAGCTCGCGGCACTCGGCCAGCGAAAAGCCGATGCGCTTGCCGCGCAGGATGAGCTTCAGGCTGACCTTGTCGCGGGCCGTGTAGATACGTTCCAGGCCTCGGCGCTCGGGGCTCAGCAGGCCCTGCTCCTCGTAGAAGCGGATGGCGCGGGTGGTGATGTCCAGCTCGCGGGACAGGTCGGAGATGCTGTAGGTCTGGGTGCTCATGCTGGGGCTCGGCGTGGGGTATGCGTTTATCCTGACTGCAGGTT
>NZ_JBNRIK010000003.1:221871-259593 GCF_053557975.1 Pseudomonas sp. XP2 | reverse complement strand
CCCACAGGGATTGCGTCAGGCTCGCAAGCGGCGCACTTCTGTGGGAGCGGGCAAGCCCGCGAAGAGGCCGCTGCAGGTAACCCCATTTCATTCCGGCTGCACCGACCGACGATATCCATTGGGCGTCTGCCCACTCAAGCGCTTGAACCAGCGGGCAAAGTATGTCGGGTCGGTGAACCCCAGGCTGTCCGACAGCTGCCCGATACTCATCCGCGTGTAAATCAGGTTGCGACGCGCCTCCAGCAACAAACGCTGGTGCAGCACCTGCAGCGCAGTCTGCCCACTCAGCGCCCGGCACAACTGGTTCAGTTGCAGGCTCGGAATATTCAGTCGCGCGGCGAAGTCCTCCATCGACAGGTGCTCGCGGTAATGCGCCTCCACCAGTCGCAAGTACTGCCCCAGCAACTGGCGGTCACGCTCATCCCGATTGCGGGGCGCCTGCCCAGGTTGCGGGCGGCGGCTGATCCACACCATCAACGTGGTTACCAGCGCCTCCAGCAAGGCTGCCCGTGCCGGGGCATTGCCCTGGTACTCCTGCTGCAAGGTGCCGATCAGGCTGCGCAGGTGCACGCGGTCCTGGCCGAGCGGGTAACACCCAGGTTTTGCCAGCACCGTCAGCGGCATGCCCAGGCGTTGTTCCAGGTTTGCCACCAGTGCGGTGCCAAAGGTCAGCACATACCCCTGGATATCGGCACTGAAGCGAAAGCCATGCACGGTCATTGGCGGCACCACCTGGATCGCTGGCTCACCGATGGCGCTGCGCACGCCTTCGATCTCCACCAGGGCCTGACCGCGCTGTACGTACAGCAGCTGGAACAGCTCGGCATGCTGGTGCGGCTTGATTTCCCAGTGGTGCAGGCGGCTACGCGCCGGGATCGACTCGCAGTGCAGCAAGTCGGTGCCGGGCCAGGCCTGGTTTTCGCCATAGAGCTTGAACAAGGGGACGCCGGGGAGGGTGGATTTCATGCAGGCTGGCCTGTCCGTTAATCGAACGTTTTTTGTAAAAGTGCAGGTTATTCATGGAATAGCACACTTAATTGGCAGTTTTTGCCAGTAAAAATGCAAAGGCAAACCCTAACAGCAGATGCCGCCCCACTGCCAGTCCAGGGCCGGCATCGTCCGAAAAGAGACAACAACAATGAAAACTCAGGTTGCAATTATTGGTGCAGGTCCGTCTGGCCTGCTGCTGGGCCAACTGCTGCACAAGGCCGGTATCGATAACGTCATCGTCGAACGCCAGACGCCCGAGTACGTCCTTGGCCGCATCCGCGCCGGTGTGCTGGAGCAAGGCACTGTCGACCTGCTGCGCGAAGCCGGTGTGGCCGAACGCATGGACCGTGAAGGCCTGGTGCACGAAGGGGTCGAGCTATTGGTTGGCGGGCGCCGTCAACGCCTGGACCTCAAGGCCTTGACCGGTGGCAAGACGGTGATGGTGTATGGCCAGACCGAAGTCACCCGTGACCTGATGCAGGCCCGCGAAGCCAGCGGCGCGCCGATCATCTATGCTGCCAGCAATGTCCAGCCGCATGAGTTGAAGGGCGAGAAGCCGTATCTGACCTACGAAAAAGATGGCCGCGTGCACCGGGTGGACTGCGACTATATCGCCGGCTGTGACGGCTTCCATGGTGTCTCCCGGCAAAGCATCCCCGAGGGCGTGCTGAAGCAATACGAACGCGTTTACCCGTTTGGCTGGCTGGGCCTGCTGTCGGACACACCGCCGGTCAATCACGAGTTGATCTATGCCCACCATGCGCGTGGCTTCGCGTTGTGCAGCCAACGCTCGCAAACACGCAGCCGCTACTACCTGCAGGTACCTCTGCAGGACCGTGTCGAGGCGTGGTCTGACGAGCGTTTCTGGGACGAACTGAAAGCCCGCCTGCCCGCTGACGTAGCGGCGGATCTGGTGACCGGCCCAGCCCTGGAAAAAAGTATTGCGCCGCTGCGCAGCCTGGTGGTCGAACCCATGCAGTACGGCCACCTGTTCCTGGTGGGAGACGCTGCGCACATCGTCCCACCCACCGGTGCCAAAGGCCTGAACCTGGCAGCTTCGGACGTCAACTACCTCTACCGCATTCTGGTCAAGGTGTACCGCGAAGGGCGTATCGACCTGCTTCAACAGTATTCGCCGCTGGCCTTGCGCCGGGTGTGGAAGGGCGAGCGTTTCAGCTGGTTCATGACCCAGCTGCTGCATGACTTCGGCAACCAAAAGGATGCCTGGGACCAGAAGATGCAGGAGGCTGACCGCGAGTACTTCCTGAACTCCGCGGCGGGCTTGCTGAACATTGCCGAGAACTATGTGGGGCTGCCGTACGAAGAAGTCGTCTGAGTTTCTGTGCTGCTTGTCCTGGCCCCATCGCCGGCAAGCCAGCTCCCACAGGTACTGCACATGACTTGAATACGATGCGGCCAATGTGGGTGCTGGCTTGCCGGCGATAACGGGCGAAGCCCGTGCCCTGCAAACCTTGCCTACTGGGCCAGCAGCGCCTCCATCTCCCGATACCCTCGCTGGCGCGCATGCTCCAGCGCGGTGACCCCCTCCTGGTCGGCAATCTGCCGGTCCGCACCTGCCGCCAGCAGCCGGCGCACAATCTCCACATGCCGCGGTCCGCCATCCCCCAGAATCACTGCCTCCATGAGCGCGGTCCAGTGCAGCCGGTTCAAGTGGTTCACGTCCACCCCGGCATCGATCAGCATCTGCACTGTTTCTACATGCCCACGCTCGGCCGCCGGTATCAACGCAGTTCCCCCGTATCGGTTGGTGCTCTTGAGGTCGGCACCGTGGCTCAGGGTAAGCCGCAGTATATCGTTCAGGCCCCGGGCGCCAGCATACAGGTAAGGGCTGTCAGCAATATTGTCCTCGGCGTTCACATCGGCACCGGCCTGGATCAGCGCTTGCGCCGCCGCCACCTGGTTGGCGTGGGTGGCCACCAGCAGGGCAGTGCGCCCTTGCTCATCACGGCTTTCCAGTTGGGCACCTTGCGCCAGCAACTGTTGCAGGGTGTGCACGTCGTTGTGGCGGGCGGCGGTGTGCAGGCGGTAGTCCATGGTGGTGTTCTCGGCGTGGGCGGCAAGGCTGGTGAACAGGGCAAACAGCATGGCTGCGACGGGTCTACGCATGGGGTGTGCTCCGGATTGGCCTGCCTGCATCCTAGAAAAATCGCACCAAGTCTTGAAGTTAAGTTTGCGCATGACCGACAGTGGTCTGCTGAATAGACAAGGCAGGAAGCAAAACGATGAAGTTCTCCGCACCGGTGATGAGCGCGCTGTGCCTGGCGATCGCCAGTGGGTGGGCCTGTGCCGATCACGTGTTGCCCGCGCCACCCGAACGGGCCTCCGGCTACCGCACTGGCCTGCAGCCGGTGCACGCCAACCGGCATATGGCCGCCGCCGCCAACCCGCTGGCCAGTGAAGCGGGGCGGGCGATGTTGCGTGCCGGTGGCAGTGCCATTGACGCCGCCATCGCCATGCAGATGGTGCTGACCTTGGTCGAGCCGCAATCCAGTGGCATTGGGGGTGGGGCCTTTATCCTCTACTGGGACGGGAAGCGCGTGCAGGCTTTCGACGGCCGCGAGGCAGCCCCGTCGCAGGTAACGGAAAAGCTGTTCTTGCAAGCCGATGGTTCACCGATGCCCTTCAGGTCGGCACAGATCGGCGGGCGTTCAGTGGGGGTGCCCGGGGTTTTGCGCGCGCTGAAGCTGGCTCACGAGCAGCACGGCAAGCTGCCTTGGCAGCAACTCTTTGCCCCGGCCATTGCGTTGGCACGTAGCGGTTTCCCGGTATCCGAGCGCCTTCACACCCTGGTGGCCGGTGACCCGTATATTGCCCATTCACCGGCCATGGCTCGCTACTTCCTGGATAAAAAAGGCAAGCCGCTGCCAGTGGGTACAACGTTGCGCAACCCCGAACTTGCGCAAACGCTCGAGCAAATTGCCGCGCACGGTCCCCAGGCGTTCTACACCGGTGAAATCGCCGCGGCCATCGTGGCCAAGGTGCGCAGCCATGCCAATGCCGGTTATTTGTCGTTGCAAGACCTCGAGCGGTACGGTGCCAAGGAGCGCGAGCCGGTGTGTGGCCCTTACAAGGCCTGGCGCATCTGCGGCATGCCGCCGCCGTCGTCGGGCGGGGTGACGGTGTTGCAGACGCTGGGCATGCTTGAAGCCGTGCAGCGCACCACGCCACAACGCGATCTGGCGGCGTTGCGGCCGCTGGCGAACGCGTCCCCGGCAGGCCTGGAGGCATCGCCGCTGGCCGTGCACCTGATCGCCGAAGCCGAGCGCTTGGCCTATGCCGACCGCGCTCAGTACCTGGCCGACAGCGATTATGTGCCGGTCCCGGTCAAGGCCCTGACCGACGCCACTTACCTGGCCCGCCGGGCAGCACAGATTGGGGCATACAGCATGAAGCGCGCTCGCCCGGGCCAACCGCCAGGCGCCGACCTGGCCCTGGCGCCTGATCGCTCGCCTTTGCGCATTTCCACTTCGCACCTCAGCGCAGTGGATGACAGCGGCCAGGCACTGGCCATGACCACCTCGGTGGAGGCCGCGTTCGGTTCGCACCTGATGGTCAAGGGCTTCCTGCTCAACAACCACCTGACGGACTTCTCGTTCATCCCTCAGGAGCACGGCAAGCCTGTGGCCAACCGGGTGCAG
The DNA here is from genome assembly GCF_053557975.1 of Pseudomonas sp. XP2. Lineage (NCBI taxonomy): Bacteria > Pseudomonadati > Pseudomonadota > Gammaproteobacteria > Pseudomonadales > Pseudomonadaceae > Pseudomonas > Pseudomonas sp. XP2. The sequence continues at coordinate 254,944 of NZ_JBNRIK010000003.1, read as the reverse complement.
CCGGGCAAGCGGCCACTGTCGGCGATGGCGCCCACGCTGGTGTTTTCGCGGGCCTCTGGCGAGCTTGTGGCCAGCCTTGGTTCGCCAGGGGGCTCGCAGATCATCGGCTACGTGAACAAGGCGCTGATCGGCTTGCTGGATTGGCAGCTCGACCCGCAGCAGGCGGCCGGCTTGCCCAACTTCGGCAGCCGCAATGCCGGCACCGAAGTGGAAGCCGGGCTCGCCAGCCCATCGCTGATCCGCCAATTGGCAGCCTGGGGCCATGAGGTCACGCCGATGACCATGACCAGTGGCATGCAGATCATCCAGCGCAGCGGCGATGGCTGGTCCGGTGGCGCCGATCCTCGGCGTGAAGGTGTGGCCCTTGGCGACTAGCCGTGATAGAACGCAGTCTTGCCATTCAGCAGTTGAATACCAACATGTCTATCAGCGTGAAATCGAATAGAGCCCTGTTCGACCTCGACCTGCTACGCGCCATCGTGGTGGTGGCCGATTGCGGCAGCTTCACCACGGCGGCGGCGCGCCTGCACTCGACCCAGTCGACCATCAGCCAAAAGGTGCGCCGCCTGGAGGACATGGTCGGGCATCGCCTGTTGGTGCGGGGTAACCGCGATGTGCTACCGACCGACGCCGGGCAGACCTTGCTCGGCTACGCCCGGCACATGCTGGCGCTGAATGACCAGATGCTCGAAGCCCTGGCCGGGGCGATGGTGGGCACCACCGTACGCCTGGGCGTGCCCGAGGACTTCGTTGGCGGGCGCACCACCAATGCGCTGTCGGCGTTCAGCCGCCTGCACCCGCAAGTGAAACTGGAAGTGACCAGCGGCCTGTGCCGCGACCTCAGCCAGGCCTACGACAACGGTGAACTGGACCTGGTGCTGCTCAAGCAGCGGCGCAACACCCGGGAGGGCGTGGCTTGCTGGCCCGAGCGCCTGCAATGGATCGACAGTGCGCGCACCCCCGCCTTTGAGCTGGACCCGATCCCGCTGGTGACCTTCCCGCCGCGCGGCCTGTACCGCGAAGACATGATCAACGCGATCGAAAGCATGGGCCGGCGCTGGCGCATCAGTTTCACCAGTTCCAGCCTCAGCGGTATCCAGGCGGCAGTTGCCGATGGCATGGGCATCAGCCTGCTGCCACCAAGGGCGGCTACGGGGGAGCACCGGGTGCTGGGGGCAGGGCAGGGGCTACCGGAGGTCGACAGCTATGAAATCGTCATCGTCCACCGGCCGACGGCGGATGTGATGGTCAAGGCGTTGGCCGAGGTCATGACACAACTGCTGGCGGGCGGTGGGATCTGAGCCGGCCTGACGAACTGACGCGGTCTTTGTGGGGCGCCCCGGCAGGGCCGCTCCCACAGAAGATCGAGTCGGCCGACGGTTGATGGGTCAGGCGCAAGCCGCAGCGAGGCGTGGCGACAGATGAATGCCGGCGATCATGCAGCGCACTGAGCCGCCGGCCATCTCAATGGTCGGCACGTCCAGCGGCACCAGCCGCGCCGAGCGCTCGATGCGCTGGCGTTGCTCACCGGTCAGGCTGTCGAAGGCCTTGCGTGACAGTGCCAGGATTCTCCCGTCACGCCCGGACAGCTCGATGGCATTGCCGGCAAACTGGCTGATCTGCTGGTTACTCAGGTCAATAACGTCGCGGCCCGATTCGATCAGCCGCATGCGCACTTCCTCGGCCCGCGCCTTGTTGGTGAACGTGCCAAAACCCACCAGTGCAAATTCGGTCGCCACGCACATCAGTACGTTGGTGTGGTAGATCGGCGTGCCTTGCTCGTCGGCCGTGTCGAACACCATCGGCTCGAAGTTGAAGTGCGTGCTGAAGCGCTCGAGTGCGATCGGGTCGGCGCGGTTGGAACGTGCGGTGTAAGCCACCCGCGACAGGTGGTCGAAGACCATGGCGCCGGTCCCTTCAAGAAACAGTTCGTCTTGCTCCAGCCCTGAATAATCGATGACATCTTGCACGCGGTACTCATGTTTGAGCATCTCGATCACATCCGCGCGCCGCTCGCGGCGGCGGTTGCGCGAATACATCGAGTAGATTGCGATGTGTCCACCGGGGTGGGTAGAGAACCAGTTATTGGGGAACACCGAGTCCGGGGTGTTGTGTTCGCCGAAATCATCGAACAGGTGTACCCGCACGCCTTCGGCCTCAAGGCGACCGGCGGCCTGCGTGACTTCATCGCGGGCAACCTCGGCGAGCGCCTGTGCGGCGAGGCCGGGGCTGCTGCGCTGGAACGAGTTGTCGGCTGCGGTTTCCGGGTTGGGGGTGAACGCATGTGGCCTGACCATGACCACTGCTGCAGGTGCTTGAATCGAACGCGTTGGAAATGCCATGAGAAATACCGGGTTGAGAGCAGGGTTAAGCAACGCGTCGGATACGGCTTTTGGCAGCACGGCCGCGGGTGTGGCTGAACAGGTCTTTCGGGTCGTCTTCCACCCATGGCACCAGGTCGATCTTCGTGCCCATGCCGCGCTTTTCGGCCTGCTGTAGTACGTAACGTAGTACGGTGTAATCCTCCAGGGCGAAGCCCACCGAGTCGAATACGGTGACCTGGCGGTCGCTCTGGCGCCCCTCGGTTTCGCCGCGCAGCACACGCCACAGGTCAACCACCGGGAAGTCAGCGGGCAGCTGCTGAATGTCACCTTCGATACGGGTTTGCGGCTCGTACTCGACGAACACCCGGGCGTTGCGCAGCACATCGGCGTGCAGTTCGGTCTTGCCCGGGCAGTCGCCCCCCACGGCATTCAGGTGCATGCCAGGTTCGAGCATTTCGGGGGTGATGATGGTGGCGTAGGCCTTGTCGGCAGTGACCGTGGTGATGATGTCCACGCCTTTTACCGCTTCGGCCACCGAGCCGGCCCGGCGAATGGTGAGGCCGCTGTATTCCTTGAGGTTGGCAATCAGCTTGGCGGTGGCCAGCGGGTCGGTGTCATAGGCGACGATTTCTTCGATGCCCAAGTGCTTGTGGAACGCCAGCGCCTGGAATTCGCTTTGCGCGCCGTTGCCGATCAGCGCCATCTTGCGCGAGTTCGGTCGGGCCAGTGCCTGGGCTGCCATCAGCGAGGTGGCCGCAGTGCGCAGGGCGGTGGCAATGGTCAGTTCGGACAGCAGCACCGGGTAGCCGGTGTCGACATCGGCCAGTACGCCGAAGGCCATCACGGTATGCAGGTCACGTGCAGTGTTGGCCGGGTGCCCGTTGACGTATTTGAAGGCGTAGCGGCTGTTGTCGGCGACCGGCATCAGCTCGATCACACCCACTTCCGAGTGGCTGGCAACCCGTGCGGATTTATCAAACTCCTGCCAGCGTTTGAAGTCTTCACGCATGGCCGCAGCCAGTTCACCTATGAACGGCGCTACGCCGATGTCGTGCACCAAGTCCGACATGGTTGGAACATCAATGAAATACGTCATGCTCTTGCACCTTGTTATTGTGCGCTGCGCCCTGGATATTGCAGGGTGAGCGCTTAGGATTATCGAAGTGTCGCCGGCTCGAACATTTTGATGAAAGGTGGCGTCAACAGGAAGAATGCAGGTTGCCAGTTTCGCCAACTTTCTAGACAATCTGCCACCCCAAAGTAGCAATCTGATTATTTGGCAGGCATATGGACACTATCGATCGGGAACTGATTGCGCTGTTGCGGGACAATGCACGCACTCCCGTGCTGACCTTGGCAAAAAAACTCAAGGTGGCCAGGGCAACGGTGCAAAACCGCATCACCCGGCTCGAAGAGCAGGGCGTGATCATTGGCTACACGGTACGTTTGCGCTCCGATGCGCTGGACCAGGGCGTGCGGGCAATTACCAGCATAGGCATCAGCGGCCACCACGCTGCAGAGGTCAAGCACGCGCTGCGTGGGCACCCCAACGTGGTCGCCATCCACACCACCAATGGCCGTTGGGACCTGATGGCAGAGCTGCGCGCAGACACCCTTGAAGCGTTCGACCGGGCGCTGAATACCATTCGCTCCATTCCGCACATCGAGAATACCGAGACCAGCATCCTGCTCTCCACCTACAAGATGTGACCGCGGGGTCAGGCCTTTTGAAAGGCGCATTGCGCAAACTGTCACCCAGGCTTTCCACAGTGCAAAAAATCCCTTTGGCTGTGCGCATTCTGTAGCGTTCCGCTTGGCCCGGGCCACTGGCAGAATGAAACTGTTTTCGTGCAACGGTACAAGGCGCACCACCCAGGGTGCGTTTCAAACAATAAAAAAGCCCGCAGCTAAGTTGCACCGGGCGTGAGTGTCCGTTTTCGTTATTACCTGCGCTTTTATCATTTTCAATGACAGGGAACCTGCACCTTAGTGCCACTTACATGGTGCGGCGCGGGGCGCTGAAGTTTTACCAAAAAAGAATAAGAGGTCGACTATGCATCAAACGTGCAATGCGCAAAGCGCTGCTCCGCAAGAGGGCCGAGTGCTCAAGCGACGGCTGGAAAACCGACACATACAGCTTATTTCGATCAGTGGTGCCATTGGTACCGGGTTGTTTATGGGCTCGGGCAAGATCATTGCGCTGTCTGGCACTTCGATCATCCTCGTCTACGCCATCATCGGTTTTTTTGTGTTCTGCATCATGCGCGCCATGGGCGAGATGCTGCTGGCCAACCTGCAGATGGAATCGTTCGCTGACCTGGTGCACAACTACCTGGGGCCGCGGGCCGGTTACATTCTCAGCTGGTCGTACTGGCTCAGCTGGGTGGTGGCGGCGGTGGGCGACGTGGTGGTGGTCGCAGGGTTCGTGCAGTACTGGTACCCCGATGTGCCTACCTGGCTACCGGCTTTCGGCACCATGTTCCTGTTGCTGGGCCTGAACATGCTGGCGGTGAAGGCCTTTGGTGAAGTGGAGTTCTGGTTCGGCCTGATCAAGATCGTCGCCATCGTGCTGCTGGTGGTAACCGGCCTGGTGATGGTCGCCACCTCCTATACCTCGCCGGGCGGGGTGACGGCATCGTTCAGACACCTGGTGGCCCCCGGCGTGGTCATGCCGCATGGCATCCTTGGCTTCCTCGCCGGGTTCCAGATCGCCATTTTCTCCTTCGTCGGCACCGAGCTGATCGGCACCGCAGCGGCAGAGGCCAAAGACCCCGAAAAGACCCTGCCCAAGGCGATCAACACCATCCCCGTGCGTATCCTGCTTTTCTACATCTGTTCGCTGGTGTGCATCATCAGTGTGGTGTCCTGGGCCAATGTGCCAGCCAACCGCAGCCCCTTCGTTGAATTGTTCCTGCTTGGCGGGTTGCCCGCTGCTGCTGGCATCATCAACTTCGTAGTGCTGACCTCCGCGGCATCGTCGGCCAACAGTGGCGTTTACTCGGGCTCGCGCATGCTCTATGGCCTGTCGCATCAACAACAGGCCCCGAAGGCGTTCGGGCGCCTGTCCGGGTCGGGTACGCCAGTGCGGGCGCTGGTATTCTCCGGGGTGTGCATGGCGATTGCGTTGACGCTGCTGTTCGTGATCCCGGAGGTGATGACCGTGTTCACCCTGGTGTCGACCATTTCTGCGGTAATGATCATCGTTACCTGGTCGCTGATCCTGCTGTCCTACTTTGCTTACCGCCGACAGAACCCGCAGGCCCATGAGCAGTCCAGGTTCAAGCTGCCGGGCGGCAAGGTCACCGCCGCGCTGGCGCAGCTATTCCTGATTTTCGTGCTGTGCCTGCTGGTGCTGGAACCGGACACCCGCACGGCGTTGTACGTGATGCCGCTGTGGTATGCGGGCCTGTTGCTGGCCTATCGGCGCAGGACCAAGGCCTCTGCCCAACCGCAGAGCGCTACTGCTGATTCGTTGATTTAGCGGGTGCTCTGTGGGAGCGGGCTGGCCCCGCGAACACCGGCAAAGCCGGTGCCAGGCACCGCAGGGTTGCCTTCGCGGGACAAGCCCGCTCCCACAGCAGTCCAAAAGGGCTGGCGATCTGCCACAGCGGCCAGGACAGGTAGATCCAGCATTCTTCAGGGCTGGCGTTCAGCAACCGCCCGCAACGTACGCAACGTTACCACCGGCGCATCCACCACAAACCGGTTGGCCAGCCAGCCGGGCACATCGCCGGCAGGGTCGGCCTGCAACTGGTAGGTCACCTCCGTCTCGCGCTCGCCCAGGGGTTTCATGCGCCACTCACCGCGCAGATGCTGCACCCGGATCAGGCCGTCAACCTTGGGAATCCTGTCAGGCTCGGCGCTCAGGTGCCGCAGCAGGGTGCCGTCGTCCAGGCGTTCGCTGGTGACTTTCAGCACAATGTCCCGCGGCATCGTCGGCCACGGCAGGTTGGTGGTCAGGTACACCCAGGTATTGGCGCCATCCACTTCCAGCAAACGCATCTGGTCACAGGCGTATAGCCATTTGCAGGCTACCCGCAGGTTCTCTTGCAGGTCGGTGAGGGTGCGCACGCTGGCTTTCATGGTACTTACACCACGAAATTGCTGGTAGGGCGTGTCATGCGCGCTGCTCAGGTACACGCGAATGCCTTCGCGGTCATAGGCCAGGTTCCACTCATCGGCGGCCGGGGCAGGGGTACACAGCAGCAGGGCAGTGAGCAGCAGGCAGCGGTTCATGGCCGGTACCGCGCGGGGGATGGGTGTTTGAGTATGCGCGGCAAACAGAAAGCCCGCCAGGTTGGCGGGCTTGCGGGCATCAGCCTGGGCTTAGCGCTTAGGGTTCAGCGTCAGGTGCACGTGACGGTTAACGTCCTTGTACAGCAGGTAGCTGAAGTTGCCAGGGCCGCCGGCGTAGCAGGCTTGCGGGCAGAAGGCGCGCAGCCACATGAAGTCGCCGGCTTCCACTTCAACCCAGTCCTGGTTCAGGCGGTACACCGCCTTGCCTTCCAGCACGTACAGGCCATGTTCCATCACGTGGGTTTCAGCGAACGGAATAACGCCGCCCGGCTGGAAGGTGACGATGTTCACGTGCATGTCGTGGCGCATGTCGGCCATGTCGACAAAACGGGTGGTTTTCCAGCGGCCTTCGGTGCCCGGCATCTCGATGACGGTGGCGTTGTCGCGGTGGGTGACGAACGATTCCGGTACGTCCAGTCCCTCGACTTTCTGGTAATGCTTGCGCAGCCAGTGGAAGGTGACGTTGGACTTGCTGTTGTTGCGCAGGCTCCACTCGGCGCCTGGCGCCAGGAAGGCATAGCCGCCGGGTACCAGGGTGTGGTGCTTGCCTTCCACGGTGATGTCCAGTTCGCCTTCGACGATGAACACCACGGCTTCGGCGTTAGCGTCCAGCTCGGGGCGCTCGCTGCCGCCTTCCGGGGCCAGCTCGACGATGTACTGCGAGAAGGTTTCGGCAAAACCGGTCAGCGGGCGGGCGATGACCCACATGCGCATCTTGTCCCAGAACGGCAGGTGGCTGGTGACGATGTCACGCATCACGCCCTTGGGGATGACGGCATAGGCTTCGGTGAACATGGCACGGTCAGTCAGCAGCTCTGTTTGAGCCGGGTGCCCACCGTGGGGGGCGAAGTACGAATGGTTCGACATGGACAATCTCGACTTGTTGTTCTCTCCCCATGCCGTGAACCGCACCGGCCGGTGCGGCGCAGGGGATGTGGCCACAGAATAGGGTCGAGCGCGTGCCATCCACAAATTAAATGTTGGAATACCCGGTATTTGATCGCTGAATGTCGACCTGGCGCCCGGCGTGGGCTTCCGGCAGTCGATCGCCTTGACCGAACAATTTTTGGCGCAAGGTCCCTTCGGTGTAACTCGAAGGGTAGCGGCCGCGGCGTTGCAGCTCGGGCACCAGCAACTCGACCACGTGGGCCAGGTCATCCGGCTGCACGGCGTAGGTCAGGTTGAAACCGTCGATGCCGGTCTGGTCCAGCCAGCTTTCCAGCTGGTCGGCCACCGCGCTGGCAGAACCTGCCAGTACCGGGCCGCGACCACCCAGGCCAACGAACTCGGCAGCCTCGCGCACGGTCCAGCGGCGGTTCGGGTCAGCGGCGGTAAACGCGGCCAGGGCAGCGCGCCCGGCGTCATTTTCGACGTATTCGATCGGCGCATCAGGGTCGAGGCCGGCAAAGTCGATGCCGGTCCAGCCCGACAGCAGCGCCAAGGCCGCGTCCAGATCGACATAGCGACGGTATTCGGCGAACCGCGCCTCGGCTTCTTCCCGGGTAGGGGCGACAATCAGCAATGCCTGGGCATAGATCAGCACTTCATCACGACCTCGCCCGGCGGCTTCGCTGGCCTGGCGAATGCCATCGGCGTAGCGGCGCAACACTGTAGGGGTTGGGCCGCTGATGAACACGCATTCGGCGTGGCGCGCGGCAAACTGCTGGCCGCGTGCCGAAGCGCCGGCCTGGAACAGCACCGGCGTGCGTTGCGGTGACGGCTGACACAGGTGCATGCCGGGCACCTGGAAGTGCTCGCCCACGTGGTTGATCGGGTGCACCCGGGTTGGCTCGATGTAGCGCCCGCTGTCGCGCTCCAGCAGCACCGCGTCATCGTCCCAGCTCTTTTCCCACAGCTTGTAGAGCACCTGCAGGTACTCCTCGGCCAGGTCGTAGCGCTGATCGTGGCCCAGCTGGCGCGCCAGGCCGAGGTTGCGTGCAGCGCTGTCGAGGTAGCCGGTGACGATGTTCCAGCCGACCCGGCCGTTACTCAGGTGGTCAAGTGTGGACATGCGCCGGGCGAACGGGTAAGGGTGCTCGTAGGTGAGCGAGAAGGTCACGCCAAACCCCAGGTGCTCGGTGACCCCGGCCATGGCCGGCACCAGCAGCAGCGGGTCGTTGACCGGCACTTGCACGCCACCGCGCAGGGCGGCCTCAGGGCCGCCTTGGTACACGTCGTAAATACCCAGCACATCGGCAATGAACAGCGCGTCGAAGAGGCCGCGCTCCAACAGGCGGGCCAGGTCGGTCCAGTAGCTCAGGCGGTTGAAGGCGACGCTGGTGTTGCGTGGGTGGCGCCACAGGCCGGGGGACTGGTGGCTGGCGGCGTTCATGCTGAACGCATTGAAGCGGATCGGGCGGGGCATGTCAGTTGCGCTCCACTCAAGGCAATACGGAAGCCGGGTAGACCGCGTCGGCCACCTGCAGCTTGTGTGGAATCAGGCCCAGGCCCTGGAAGGTGTCAGCGAGTTTCTGTTGCTCGGCGACGATCGGCGGGGTGATGGCCACGGCGTTGTAGTTACGGCGCTCGCTGGCCACTTCAAGCACATTGGCGTTGATGCCCAGCTGCGGGGCCAGCAGTGCGGCAACCTCTGCGGGTTTGGCGTTGGCCCACTGGCTGACTTTGCCCAGTTCGGTAAAGAAGGTTTTCAGCAGCGCACGGTGCTGGTCGGCGTAGCTGGCGGTGGACAGGTAGAAGGTGCGGTTGTTGGACAGGCCGCTGCCGTCACGCAGGTTTTTCAGGCCTGGCTGGCTTTCTGCAGCGGCGAGGAACGGGTCCCACAGGGTCACGGCCTGCACGCTTCCCGACTGCAAGGCGGCCACGGCATCGGCGGCATTGTTGACGTAGGCGGGGGTGATGTCCTGGTAACTCAGGCCAGCCTGTTGCAGGGCGACAGCCAGCAGGTACTGGGCATTCCAGCCACGGCCGGTGGCCACGCGTTTGCCTTTCAGGTCCTGCACGCCAGTCAGGTGGTCCTGCTCGCGTACCACCAGGCCGATGCCGCGTGGGTAGGGCTGTTCGGCGGCCAGGTACACCACCGGTTTGCCGGCGGCCTGGGCGAACACCGACGGTGCGTCGGCGGCGTGGCCGAGGTCGATGGCGCCCGTGCTCAGGGCCTCGAGCAGCTGTGGGCCGGCGGCAAACTCGTGCCAGCTCACCTTCACGCCTTGCGGGGCCAGGGCCTTTTCCAGGGCGCCGCTGCCTTTGAGAATGTTGATGCTGTTGAACTTTTGGTAACCGATGCGAAGGGTCTTGGCGTCGTCGGCCAGGGCTTCGGACCACGGCAGCAGGGCACTGGCGACAGTGGCCAGCAGGCCGCCAATCAACAGGCGGCGCAGGGGGGAAAAGGCACGGATTGGCATGGGGATGCTCCTTCAGACCGGGTGGTAAACGATGGGCCCAGCCTAAGGAGATGGCGTTTGGCTTTCAATTTTTATATTCCGTTTCGTTAGATTGTTTTGTTATTTTTATATCCTTTTGTTTTGTAACGATTTGCATGCTTTCGACATTTTTTTCACATTTGCTTGCTAGCATCCCCGGCATTCCGAGGAGCCCTACATGCCGCAATTCCTGCGCCAACGCAGCGCCCGCATCGCCCTGACTGCCACTACCGGTTTGCTCGCCGCCACCTTGGGTTTTTTCGCCTGGCAGAGTTTCTACCCGGTCCAGGCTGCCGCTGGTTGGGATGTCCAGGTGCTGCATCGTGATGTGGCCAAGGCCGCATCGTTGTTGCCGCAAGCGGATGGCAGCCTGCTGGTCAGCCGCGAACTGGATGATGGCCGAGGCAGCATCCTCAAGATCACCGCGACAGGCGACCGCGTAGTGGTTATCGACAGCCTGTCGAAGCCCGACGGCATGGTCGCGGCACAAGGCGGTTGGGTGTTCAGCCAGGAAGGCGGTCAGGCGCCGGTGAGCCTGGCCCGCGATGGTCAGGTTACCCACCTGTTCGACGGTGAAAGCGTGCAGGGGCTGTGGAACGACGGCGACCACCTGTATGCCATCGAAGACCGCAAGGGCAATGGCCGCTTGATGCGTTATGACTGGGCCAGCGGCCAGCTTGAAGTGCTGCGTTCCGGCCTGACCGAAACCGAAGGCCTTGCCCGCTGTAACGACGGCCGCTTGCTGTACACCGAAAAAGCCAATGGCAAGGTTCGCGCCCTGTCCGACGATGGCCAGGACCCGGTTGTGGCCGAGGGGTTGCGCAACCCTACCTTTCTGTTCTGTGACCCGCGTGGCCTGTGGGTCAGCGAAGACAACACCCACCGCGCACGCTTGTTGCTCATCGACGCTGACGGCGTCCAGCACACCATGCTGACCTTCCTCAAGGCGCCGCAGTCGATCGTGGCGGACGGCAAGGGCGGCTACCTGTTGGCCGAAGGCGGGCGTAACCGCGTGCTGCACCTGACGCCGCCACCGACGCACGACACCGCCCAGCGCGACTGAGCCGGCGCTAGCTGGGCAGGCGCCGCACGCGCCCTGGCAGCAGGCCCAGCACCAGCATGCAACCAAGCAGAATTACCAGGCCTCCCGCTGCCTGCAACAGGCTCAGGGCTTCATTGAGGAACACCGCGCCGACCAGCACTGCCACCAGGGTGACCACGAACTCCACGCTGATGGCGCGGGTGGCACCGATACGTGCCACCAGGCCAAAGTACAGTACGTAGGTGGTCGCGCTCATCACTGCGCCGCTAATCAACAGGTAAAGCCAGTCGCTTGCCTGTGGCACGCTGGGCACGGGAACTACCAGCAACAGCGGCAGGGTCATCAACCCGCCAGCCAGGAACGCGCCGCCGGTGACCGTCCACGGGTCCTGGCCGCGCAGGTGCAGGCTGGCGTAATTGCTGCCGTAGGCGGCGCTGATGGCGCCCAGCAGCGACGCTATGCAGCCGTGGATGAAGTCGTCATCAATCGGCCGGGCCGGAAAACCGACCAGGATGGCGATGCCGGCAATGCCCAGCAGCAGCCCGGCCAGGCCTTGCAGGGTGATTTTCTCCAGGCCCCAGACCCGCCCGATCAGCATCGAGAACAGCGGAATGGTGGCGACAAAAATAGCTGCCATCGCGGTGCCGATGCGTGGGGTGGCGTACGACATGCCGATCAGTTGCCCGGCCACCGTGGTCGCCCCCACCACCAGCAAGGGTACCAGCAGCGGGCGCAGGCGCATTGGGCGGCCTAGCAGGGCTGCCAGGAGCGCCAGGGTGCCGCTGGCAATCAGTGCCCGCAGGCTGACCGCGCCCACCCAGCCAAAGGCATGCACCACCTTGAGCAACACCAGGAACGAAAAGCCCCAGGCTATGGCCAGGAACAGGTAGGCGGCGAGATCGCGTGGTTGCATGAGGCAGGATCCATCCATGGCAGGGGCAGGCAGGCTAGCGGGTTGCAGGGCGCAATATCAAGGCCGGCCAGCCGCGATGCATTATGGCTACTCGACCAACAGCGTGCTTCCCTGCATGGCCGCGCTCACGGATAATCCCCGCTATTCCAATAAGTAGCCTGTGAGTGGGTATGAGTGATTCCGTAGTGAGCCTTGGCCAGCCTGAAACCGGGGGGGCGCGCAAAACGCGCAAGAACAACCCCGAGAAAACGCGCGAGGACATCCTCCAGGCGGCCATCAACGAGTTTGTCCAGCAAGGGCTGGCCGGCGCACGCGTCGACGCCATCGCCGAGCGTACCGCTACCTCCAAGCGCATGATCTACTACTACTTCGGCAGCAAGGAGCAGCTGTACTGCGAGTGCCTGGTGAAGCTGTACGGCGATATCCGCAAGACCGAGCAGAGCCTGGACCTGGAGTCGTTGCCGGCTGAGCAGGCGATCCGCCGGCTGGTGGAGTTCACCTTCGATCACCATGACCGCAACGTCGATTTCGTGCGGATCATCTGCACCGAAAACATCCATTACGGCGAGTACGTCAAGCAGTCGCCGGCGATCCGTGAAATGAGCAGCCTGGTGCTCGAGGCCCTGGGCAACACACTGCACCGTGGCGTGCAGGAAGGTGTGTTCCGCACCGGCATCGAGGTTATCGACCTGCACATGCTGATGAGCTCGTTCTGTTTCTACCGGGTGTCCAACCGCCACACCTTTGGCGAGATCTTCCAGATTGACCTGTCTGATGACCAGGTCAAGCTGCGCCACAAAGCCATGATTTGTGACGCAGTATTGCGCTATATCCGCGCCTGAACGCCGTTTACTCGCCCAGCCGTTGCTCGCGCGACGGCGGGTAGCCGAAATATGCCGCATAGCACTTGCTGAAGTGCGACACGGAAACAAACCCGCAGGCCACTGCAACGTCCATCACCGACAGGTCCGAATACTGCAGCAGCCGGCGGCTTTTGGTGATGCGCAACTCCATGTAGTAGCGCCGTGGCGAGGTGCCCAACTGAGCCTGGAACAGGCGGTCGATCTGCCGGCGCGAGCGCCCGCTGTAGGCGGCCAGCTGATCCAGGCTGAGGGTTTCTTCCAGGTTGTTTTCCATCAGCTCGACGATGGTGCGCAGGTGCAGGCTCATGGATTTCTTCGCCCCCGGGCCAACCTGGCGGTAGCGAGCCCCGGAGAACGACAGGATTTCCTCCACGCCTTCGGCCAGCCCGTCACCATACAGCCGGCGCACCAGGCCCAGCATCAGCTCCATGGCGCCATTGGGGCTGGCGGCGCTGAGGCGGTCGCGGTCGAGGGTGAAACTGGCCGGCGTGATGCGTGTTTGCGGGCTGCGCTCCGACAGGCTGGCGCGCTGCTCGGGGTGGATACTGCAGCCATAGTCGTCCAGCACCCCGGCGCGGCCAAGAAACCAGGCACCGTTCCACAGGCCGCCCAGGGCCATGCCGTGGGCGGCGCAGTCGTCCAGCAGGCGGTCGAGTTCAGGGTACTTCAGAGGCGTGCGCAAGCCGCCACAGATCACCAGCAGGTCCAGCGCCTTCAGCGGCCCGGCGGACAGCTCGGTGGCGACCAGCTCCAACCCCAGGTCGCTGGTTACCCGGTCGCCCTCCATCGACAGTGGGGTGAATTGAAAACTGTCGGCGCGTAGCAGGTTAGCCGTGACCAGCACGTCCATGGCAACGGTGAAGCTGGCCATCGAGAAGTGTTCGAGCAGGACGAAGTCGACCCGGTAAGGCGCCTGGGCATTGGCGCTGCTGGTTTTGAGCCGCAGCATGTTGCTGGTGCTGGTCTTCTTGCTGAACTGTCGTGGCGTGGGCACTCTGGACTCCGCTTCCTGGCTGGTCCCAGAGTGTGGCCGGTGGCCGGGGGAAAGACAATGTCCCGGGTGGGCGTGTCGTATTTCAGGTCGTGTTCAGGCAACCTGTCTGCCTTGGCCCATTGCCGCCATGCTGCCCACTGCCACTGAGGACGCCCTAGATGAAGTACGCCATTGCCCTGTTGTTCAGCCTGCTTCCACTGCTGGCCAATGCCCTGGAACCGGGCGAGAAGCTGGCCCCATGGACGCTGCTCGACCAGCATGATCAAGCCTACAGCCTCGATAACAGCACGCACATTCTGCTGGTGGCCCGCGACATGGACGGTGCCAAGTTGGTCAAGGCGGCGCTGGCCCAGCAGCCCAAGGGCTACCTCGAGGCGCGCGATGCCGTATTTGTTGCCGATATCCAGCGCATGCCGGCGCTGATCAGCAAGCTGTTCGCCATCCCCGCCATGCGCGATTACACCTACCGGGTGCTGCTCGACCGGGACGGGCGCGTGGCCAGCCGTTATTCCGGGCAGGATGGCCAGGTGCAGTGGTTGCAACTGCAGCAGGGCGTGCTGGTGAGCCAGCAGTCTTTTGCCGATGCCGCAGCGTTGAAGGCGGCGCTGGAGAAGGCTGCGCAGCATTGAGGGCATTCACCTCGTTAATCTATAGGCTATCGTGGTCATTGTGGGACCGCGAAAACGGGCGAAGCCCGTGCCATCCACTGTGCAGCCTGCTTCGCAGGAAGCGCTCGCGCCCACAGAGCCCGTGATCAAATCAATCTGAACCCTCAGCGCGACTAGCAACCCAACGCATTACATGCCAAACGGGAGAGTGGTTATGGAAACAGGAACGATCTGGATCATCATCGCAGCCTTGGTCATCCTGCTGGAAATCTGGGCCATCTGGCACATCATCGGCAGTGATCGGCGCGCCGAGCGCAAGATGCTGTGGGTCGTATTCGTGGTCTACGCACCCTTCCCTGGGTTGTTGTTCTGGGCCTGGCGTGGGCCGCGGGCGGTGAAGGGCAGGGCAGTGCTGCAGGAAAAATGACCGCGCCAGCGTCAGGCGCAGGGCGCGCTCTGCGCCCTTGACCTCAAGTTAACTCAAGGTCCGATACTGCTCCGCTCTTTCAACCGAGTGAGGCCTTGTCATGACCCAAACAACCGCATTCCAGCTTGGCAACCCTGAGGGCCTGTACGACCCCAGTGGCAATGCCTATTCCCATGTCGCCGAAGTGCGCGCTGGCAGCCGCCTGCTGTTCATCGCCGGCCAGGGCGGGGAGGACAGCAACGGCCGGTTATCGCCATTGTTTGCCGAACAGGCCCGTCAGGCGCTGGCGAACGTTGAGCTGGCCCTGGCGTCCAGAGGCGCCAGCCTGGCCCAGGTATTCAAGCTGACCCTGCTCATTGTCGAGCACTCCGAAGCGCGCTTGCGCCAATGGGTGGCCGAAGCCGACAGGGCCTGGGGCCCACACATGAAACCGACCTGCACACTGATCCCGGTACCGCGCCTGGCGCTGGATGGCATGTTGGTGGAAATCGAAGCTGTGGCAGCGCTTTAGCGCCGGAGGCTGTGGTCAGGACATTGAGGCGCTAGAAGAAACTGCGCTGCGCCTTGAGCGTGACCACGCTGTCGCAATAGGTATTGATGCCCGAATACGCATCGCAACTGCCGCCACTGAGGCTGGAGTTGCTGTAGATCAGGTTAAGGTCGATACCAAGCCAGGGTCGCGACAGCTCAAGCGACCAGTCAGAAAAGCCATTTACCTGGCTGCCGTCGCCAATGGTGAACGGCGTGCCCAGGCGATGATGGGCGAGCTTGACGGTGAGGTCGACATCGAACAGCGGCAGTTGGCCAAAGTCGGCGAACAAGGTCCCGGTGCGGTTGCCGGGGTTGTCGCGCAACGCGCCGCCGAAGCGGTTGCCCAGCACCGAGATGCCGCCGTACAGGGCATAACTGTCGGGGCCTGCGATAGTCGGCTGGCTGTAATGGATCAACCCCACTTCATAACCCAGGCTGCTGTCGAAATGGTGCTTGTAGCCCAGGTAGCTGTCCAGGCGCAGGGTCGAGTTGGGGGTAACGCCCATGCTGGGGGCGTACTGGCCCAGGTACCAGCCACTGGCATGGTTGAAGTCGAGCCCACCGTGGAATGCACCGACGGCACTGGGTGAGATAAGGCCTTGGGCCATGCTGCGCGAGGGTGTGGTGCCGAGGGTGAAGTCGAAGTCGCCCAGTTCGCGTTTTATCTGCTGGGCCAGCAGCACTGGGCTGAATAGCAATGCAGCACTCAGCAACAGAAAGGGCCTGGTCATGGTCTCCGTCCTGGAAGGCTTGCGGTTGAGCGGTAGAGCATACCTGCGCAGGTTCAAGGAGGGAACCGTAGCGTGGCCGACTCAGCCTTTGGTCGAACGGTCTGCATCGGCAACTTCGGTCACCACTGGCAGGTTGCCGGCACGCTGGACCACCCGCCGTTGCTGCTCGTAATCGTCCAGGGACAGACCGCGGCGCTGCAACGCTTCCAGTTGCAGTTGGCGGGTTTCTTCGGCGCTGTACGCGCGCAGCTCAGGGTGGTTGGCACAGCCAGCCAGTACAGCCATGCAGGTTTTGGCCAGGATAGCGAGGAAGAAGCGGGCCTTGGTAGTCATCGAGCAGCTCCGGGATGCAGGGGATTCGCCAGGTTCGAATCGATGGAGCCAGGTTAGTGAGGTGGGCCGCTCAGTAGAAATCGCCTTGTTCGATAGTCATTATTGACGCAAGCATCAGTGCCAAAACCGGGACCCGAGCGTGCAAGCGCTGGGCGCCTTCCCGCCGCTGCTCGCTACCCTGGGCCAGGACCCCGAATCCAGAATGTGGAAGAAGCCTATTGCCCCAGCATCTGGCGTACCAGCCATTGCCCTGCCGGCCCCAGCGCCCGCCGGCTCGACCAGGCTACATCCATGTCCACCCGGCGCGGGTAACCCGCTATCTGCAACTCCACCAGCTCGTTGCCAAACCGTGTCACCAGCGCCCTGGGCAGTTCGGCCCAGCCGAATCCGCGCACGGCAAACTCCAGCAGAGTGAGGTAATCCGGTGCCGACCAGGCCTGGCCGCGGCCTTGGTGCAGGCTGGGGGCATAGGTCTTGATGTACAGCTGCCGTGCGTTTTCAAGGTGTTGCGCTTGCACCGTTTCCAGGCCCGCCAGCGGGTGGCCGCTGGCCACATACACACCGAACTCCGCCTGCTCGGGCAAGCGGGCTACGGCAACGTCGGCGGGGTAGCTGGGCTGCGTCGCAAGGATGCCGACCTGGGCCAGGCCCTGCTGGATCATTTCGATCACATCGGCGTCTTCGGCCGGGCCGCAGCGCAGTTCTGTGTACGGGTAGTGCTGGGCGAAGCGTGCCATCACCGCACCCTGGAAGGTGACGCTATAGCTGTCCGACATCACCACCGAGACCAGCGCCTCGACGTTCTGCGCCAACCTGACCGCCAGGGCATCAAGCTGGGCGCTGGCGTCCAGGATCGCTTCGACATGGCTCAGCACCTGCCGGCCCGCTTCGTTCAGCGTGGGGTGGCGGCCGCCACGGTCGAACAGGGGGCAGCCTACGTCAGCCTCGAAATTGGCGATGGCGATGCTGACGGTGGATTGGCTTTTGCGCAATTTGCGCGCTGCAGCAGAGAACGAACCCAGCGATGCGGCTTCGACAAAGGCGACCAGAGCTTCGGGCGAGTAGCGCATGGTATTGATAAAACCGATGGTAGCTATGTCGCGAGTATCAGTTATATCAAAGAACATGGGAACCACGAATCACGCAATGGATGGAATTTGCAATGAAAACGGTCTCCTTTACCGAACGCCTGGTGCACGCCGTGGGCTACGAAGCATTCGCGGTGCTGCTGTGTGCACCACTGTTGTCCTGGGTGATGGGCAAGTCGCTGGCGACTGCGGGTGCCTTGGCGGTAACCCTGTCGGTTATCGCCATGCTCTGGAACATGGTCTACAACGCGCTGATCGACCGCTGGGTGCAGACCGAACGCATCAACTGGAAGGCCAGTGGGCGCTTCGTGCACGGCCTGGGCTTCGAGGCTGGGCTGGTGGTGTGGTGCCTGCCGGTGGCGGCATGGATGCTGGATATCTCGCTGCTGCAGGCGTTCATGGTAGAGCTGGGCTTTTTCGTGATTATTCTGCCCTACACCGTGTTGTACAACTGGGCGTTCGATAAAGCCCGGCACCTGCTGATGCAGCGCCGCCTCGCGCGTTCCCTGTAGGAGCGGCTTTTAGCCGCGGACACCGGCATAGCCGGTGCCAACCACCGCGGTGCTTGCTTCGCGGGTAAACTCGCTCCCACAGGGACCGTGAGTCATCCAAAAAGAACGGGGCATGCCATTGCTGGCATGCCCCGTTCTTATACAGCTGATACAGCTCAGGCGACCTTGACGATCCAGCCTGCCGGCGCTTCAACATCGCCGCTCTGGATGCCGGTCAGCTCGTTGTAGAGCTTCTGGGTAACCGGGCCGACTTTTTCCAGGTCGTGGAATACGTGCAGCTGGCCGTTGTACTCGATACCGCCGATCGGGGTGATCACCGCAGCGGTGCCGCAAGCGCCGGCTTCGATGAAGCGGTCCAGCTTGCTGATTTCGACGTCGCCTTCAATCACGGTCAGGCCCAGACGCGATTGCGCCAGTTCCATCAGCGACAGGCGGGTGATGCCTGGCAGTACCGAGGCCGATTTCGGGGTAACGAACTCGTTGTTGGCGGTAATGCCGAAGAAGTTGGCCGAACCCACTTCCTCGATCTTGGTATGGGTCAACGGATCGAGGTAGATGGCGTCGGCGAAGTTGGCCTTCTTGGCCTCAGCGCCCGGCTGCAGGCTGGCAGCGTAGTTGCCACCGACCTTGGCGGCGCCGGTGCCTTGTGGGGCGGCGCGGTCAAAGCTGGAAATCTGGAAGTTGTGCGGCTTCATGCCGCCCTTGAAGTACGAGCCAACCGGAATGGCGAAGACCGAGAAGATGAACTCGGGGGCGGTGCGCACGCCAATGTTGTCACCGGTGCCGATCACGAACGGGCGCAGGTACAGGGCGCCTTTGCCGTGCGGTGGTACGAACTTTTCGTTGGCCTTGACCACTTGCTTGCACGCTTCGATGAACACATCGGTCGGCACATGGGGCATCAGCAGGCGGGCGCAGCTGCGCTGCATGCGGGCGGCGTTCTGGTCCGGGCGGAACAGGTTGATCGAGCCGTCCTTGCAACGGTAGGCCTTCAGGCCTTCGAAGCATTGCTGGCCGTAGTGCAGGGCCGTGGAGCCTTCACTGATGTGCAGCACGTTGTCGTCGGTCAGGGTGCCTTTGTCCCACTCGCCATTGCGCCATACGGACAGGTAGCGTTTGTCGGTTTTGATGTAGTCGAAACCCAGCTTGTCCCAGTTAATGCTTTCGTTGCTCATGACACCCTCATTGTCTTGCAAGTGCCCGATCGCTCGGGCTGCTGTTATATGCGCACCACGTCACCATAATACATCCGTCGCGGATCGGGAACGGCCAGTCACGAATTGATAGCCTGCGATGCTTTTTTTTCGGTTCCTACAACCGCAGGTACTCATCCAGTGCCAGGTTTTCCAGCAAAACCGCATCATGGGACGCCACCATCAGCGCCCCGCGAAACTGCCCGAGCATGCGCTCCAGGGCTGCCAGTGACGGCAAGTCCAGGTGGTTGCCGGGCTCGTCCAGCAACAGCAGGTCGAGTGGCCGCTCGCGGTACAGCACGGCAGCAAGTGCTGCCTTCATCCGCTCGCCGCCGCTGAGCAGGCTGCTGGGCAACTCGACGCGGGCCGCATCCAGACCCAGTTGTGCCAGGCGGCTGCGCAACTCGCCCTGGGCCAGCACCGGGTTGGCCCTGCGCAGGTGTTCGAGCACGCTGCTGTGGCCTGCCAAGGTACTGCAGTGCTGGTCGAGCAGGGCGGTTTCGCCACGGCGGCGCAAAGTGTGTGGTGATGCCGGTAATTGCCCGTTCAGCAGCCTTAGCAGCGTGGACTTGCCACTGCCGTTGGCGCCGACCAGGCCCATCCGCTGGCCCAGGCACAAGCGCAGGTCAAGCGGTTTGCGGGTGCCATGGGGCAAGCGAAGTGCCTGCAACGCCAACACTTCGCGGCCCGCATGACGCTGGGGCGTGGGAGCATGCAAGGTAATCGCAGTGGCTTGCTCGACCTCGCGGGCGGCGTCATGCACTTTGCCCAGCAATGCTTGCCGCGCGTCGCGATGGTCGCGGTGCTGCTTGCCCGCCGTGGCCTGGCTGCGCTCCTGCTGGCGGTCGACCAGGATCTTGGCCTGGTTGGCATGCCTGGCTTGACGCCCGGCCCGGGCCTGATGGCGTTCCAGGTCTTCGCGCTGGCGCTGCAGTTCACGGGCTTGGCGTTGTTGCTGCTGCTTGAGCCGGGCAAGTTGCTGCTGGGCCTGCGCCACCTGGCTGGCTTTTTGTGCTGCATAGAAGCCGTAGTTGCCGCCATAGGCCTGTAACCCCAGGCTCGACAGTTCGACAATGCGCGCCATGTGCGCCAGCAGGCTGCGGTCGTGGCTGATCACCAGCAAACCTCGGTCCCAGGCCTCGATCATGCTCAGCAATTGGGCACGGGCGTCGCTGTCCAGGTGGTTGCTCGGTTCGTCGAGTATCAGGTAGTCGGCACCGCTGAGCCATGCGCCTGCCAGCGCCACGCGCATAGCCTGGCCGCCGCTCAGGCTGCGTGCGGGCTGGCGCCAGTCAAGGTGACTCAGGCCGTTGCGTTGCAGGTGCATCTGCAGTTGCTCGCGGATATCCCAGCGCTCGCCGACGGTGTCGAAATCCTGGGGGTTGATGCTGCCTTGCTCGATGCGCTCCAACGCCGCTATCACCGACCCCACCTGGGCCAGGTCGGCAAGCGTGGTGCTGCGCTCGATTACCTGCTGATTCAGCAGATGGACAGGCCCAAGGCGCCGGCACTGGCCGCTGCTCGGTGCACGCTGGCCGGCAAGAACCTGCCCTAGCAGGCTCTTGCCCACGCCATTGCGCCCGACCAGGCCGGTACGCCTTTGGTCGAAGGTTTCGTTGAGATCGGTAAACAGTAGCCGGCCATCAGGCAAGGCCAAAGAGACGCTGTCCAGCGTCAGGATCGACGTGTTCGTCATGCACAACTCCACAAATGCCGCGACATCTCCGGAGCAAACCGGAGGCTGAAGACTGGCCGTCGAATGGACGGCGGCATTAATGGCGCATTGGACGAATACCTCGTACTGGGGGAGTGCGTAGCCTAACGGCCCGTTGGGGGCGGGTAAAGTACCGCCCGCCGTGTATGGGTTTCCTGCACTGGCGATGCGCCGCGCGAGCGGCGCCCGATCTTGTCTGGCCCTGGGCTCAGCGCCCCGTCAAGCGCTTGGCCCAGTCGCCTCCGTGGCTCTGTTTGCAGGCCTCTTCGCTGTCAAACCGTACATGCCAGGCCGGGTGATCCAGTTGTATGCCGGCGTGGTCCAACGCCTGACGGGTCAGCGCCAGCATGCGTGCCTTTGCTTCACCCGCCACTGCAGCGACTTTCTCGGCCTCTTGTTCAAACACCCAAGTAATACGCAGGCTGGCCGGAAAGTTCTCAGGGTCCAGGCGATGGGTGAGCCAGGTGAACCCGACGATTTCTGCCTTGGCGGTTTCACAGGCGTCCGTCAGGCACGCTACCAGCTCCCGCTCCAGGCGGGCCATTTCGCGTTTGCCCAGCGCCTTCACAGGTTGGCCTCGTCATCGATCTGCTGGCAGAAGCGCAGGCGGTTGCCGAACGGGTCGCACACCTGCATCTGCAGGCCCCAGTCCAGGCGCTCGGCTTCGGGCCGGGCGTAACCGTACTGTTTGCCTTGCAGTTCATGCTCCAGCGCCCGCAGGTCGTCGAGGCGGGCAAACACTGTAGAGCCGGGGCAGGCATCGCCATGGTGCTCGGTAAGGTGCAGGATCAGGCCATCGCGGTGAATCTGCATGTACAACGGCAGGTTCGGGCTGAAGCGGTGCTCCCAGTCCAGGCTGAAACCGAGAAAATCCATGTAGAACTCCCTGGCCTTGTCGACCGAGAAGATGCGCAGTACCGGGATGGCGGGGGCGAGGAGCATGGGGCGTCCTTGACAGTGGGCAAAGTCGCCACTGTACCGCAGTGCCGCCAAGAGTTGTCGGCAAGCCCCGCAGCAATGGTTGACCACCCGCCAGCCACTGCGTAGCCTTGCCACTTCGAGGTTCTTCGGCCAGGCCGAAGCTAAGACGGGAACGCGGTACAAGCCGCGGCTGCCCCCGCAACTGTAAGCACTGACAACGGATCGACACAGCCACTGCGCCAATGCGCGGGAAGGCGTCATCCCGCCAGCACGCCGTTCAACTGAACGGGGAGCTGGAACGGTGCAAGCCAGGAGACCTGCCTCGCAACGTTTTCGACTTTCAACCGGGCGGGGTGATCCGGTGGCGAACAAGCCCGGCCGGCCTGGTCCGCGGCTGTCGTCCTGCATGCCCGCGCCATTCTGCCAAGGGCAATGCGACATGAAAACACTGGCCAAGCTCCCCGTTACCATCGTCACCGGCTTCCTCGGCTCGGGCAAGACCACCTTGCTGCGCCACATGCTCGACAACGCCCAGGGCCGTCGCATTGCGGTCATCGTCAACGAATTCGGCGAACTGGGTATCGACGGCGAAATCCTCAAGCAGTGCAGCATCGGCTGCACCGAAGAAGAAGCCAGCGGCCGCGTCTATGAACTGGCCAACGGCTGCCTGTGCTGCACCGTACAGGAGGAGTTCTTCCCGGTCATGCGCGAGCTGGTGGCACGCCGTGGCGACCTGGACCACATCCTGATCGAAACCAGTGGCCTGGCCCTGCCCAAACCGCTGGTGCAAGCCTTCCAGTGGCCGGAAATCCGCAACGCCTGCACCGTCGACGCGGTCATCACCGTGGTCGATAGCCCGGCCGTGGCTGCCGGCACTTTCGCCGCCTACCCGGACCAGGTCGATGCCCAGCGCAAGCTCGACCCTAACCTGGACCACGAATCGCCGCTGCACGAACTGTTCGCCGATCAGCTGGCTAGCGCCGACCTGGTGGTATTGAACAAGGCCGACCTGATCGACGCCGAAGGCCTGGCCAAGGTGCGCGCCGAAGTGGCCGAAGAACTGCCGCCGGCAGTCAAGGTGGTAGAGGCCAGCAGTGGCAAGCTGCCGCTGGAGGTGCTGCTGGGTGTGGGCGCCGAGTCCGAGGCGCACATCGATGGCCGCCGTACCCACCACGATTCGCACCACGATGGCGACGATCATGACGACCACGACCACGACGCCTTCGACTCCATTTCCATCGACCTGCCGGAGGCTGACGAAAGCCTGTTGCTCGACGCCTTGACCCAGCTGGTGGTGGAGTTCGGCATCCTGCGCGCCAAGGGCTTCGCTGCCATCCCGGGCAAACCGATGCGCCTGCTGGTGCAAGGCGTGGGGACCCGTTTCGACAAACACTTCGACCGCGCCTGGCGTGCCGACGAGCCGCGTATCACCCGCCTGGTGTTGATCGGCCAGGAACTCGACGCTGCCCAGCTGGAAGCGCGCCTGCGCCAGGCCTTGGGCGCCTGACCCGTGCACCTGCTGCGGACCCAGCCCGGCGGCTTCGTGCCGGACGACAGTATTGCCGACCTTGGCCAGACACCCGCCGAACTGGTGATTCTCTGCAGCGGCGATTCGCACCTGGCGTTGCTCGCCGATACGGCCGAGCAACTGCCTGAGGATTTCCCCAGCCTGCGCCTGGCCAACCCGATGCAGGTGCAGAACCACGCTTCGGTCGACCTGTATGTCGACCAGGTGCTGCGCCACGCCAAGGTCATCCTGGTGTCGCTGCACGGCGGCGTCGGTTACTGGCGCTATGGCGTCGAGCAACTGGTCGAGCTGGCTGCCCGTGGCGTGCAACTGATTCTGGTACCAGGCGATGATCGCCCTGACCCGGAGCTGACCCGCTTGGGCACCGTCACGGGCGACCAGGCCGAGCGCCTCTGGCACTACTTGCGCCAGGGTGGCAAGGCCAATGCCATCAACCTTTACAACTGCCTGGCCAACCAGTGGCTGGGCCGCGATTATGCCTGGGACGAGCCGCAGCCCTTGCCGCGCACCGCTGTGTATCACCCGGCCAAGGGCAGTGTGGCACTGGAAGACTGGTACCCGCACTGGCACCCGGATTGCCCGGTGGCGCCGCTGCTGTTCTACCGCTCCCACTTGCAGGCGGCCAACACCGCGTTCATCGACGTGTTCTGCCAGCGCCTGCAAGCCGCTGGCTTGAACCCGTTGCCGATTGCCGTGGCCAGCCTAAAGGAAAGCGCCTGCCTGGAGCAGGTCGAAGCCTGGCTGGACGAAGTCGGTGCCGAAGTGCTGGTCAATACCACCGGTTTTGCCCTGTCCAGCCCCGAACGGCCCAACCTGCGCCCGTTCCGCCGTGACATTCCGGTGCTGCAGGCCATCTGCGCGCAGGACAACCAGCCCGGCTGGGAAGCCAGCGAACAGGGGCTGGGTGCACGCGACCTGGCCATGCACATCGCCTTGCCCGAACTGGACGGGCGCATCATTACCCGCCCGGTCAGTTTCAAGGACATGGCCTGGCGCAGCGAGCGCAGCCAGTCCGACGTGGTGTGCTACCGCGCCCACCCCGAGCGTATGGACTTTGTCGCCGAGCTGGCCCGGCGCTGGGTCGAGCTGGCGCGCCTGCCCAATGCCGGGAAGCGCGTGGCCCTGGTGATGGCCAACTACCCGACCCGGGATGGCCGCATCGGTAACGGCGTCGGCCTGGATACGCCCGCTGCTGCACTCAACATTCTCAAAGCGCTGCAGGCCGAAGGCTATCCGCTGGCCGATTTGCCGGGCAGCGGCACGCAACTGATCCACCAGCTGCTCGGCGGCGTGACCAACGACCTTGACCACCTGGACCAGCGCCCTTGCGCCCAGAGCCTGAGCCTGGCCGACTACCAGGCCGCCTTCGAGCGCTTGCCCGAGGCCAATCGCCAGGCAGTGCTGGAGCGCTGGGGGCCGCCCGAGCAGGACCCGATGTACCGCAGCGGCCGGCTGATGGTGGCCGGCTTGCGCTTTGGGCTGACCTTCGTCGGCATCCAGCCCGCCCGGGGCTACCAGGTAGACCCCAGCGCGGTGTATCACGACCCCGACCTGGTGCCGCCGCACGGCTACCTGGCGTTCCACTTCTGGCTGCGCCACGGGTTCGCCGCCGACGCGGTGATCCATGTCGGCAAGCACGGCAACCTCGAATGGCTGCCCGGCAAGGGCGTCGGCTTGTCGGCGCAGTGCTGGCCGGACGCGCTGCTTGGCCCGCTGCCGAACATCTACCCGTTCATTGTCAACGACCCGGGCGAGGGCGCCCAGGCCAAGCGCCGTACCCAGGCGGTGATCATCGACCACTTGATGCCGCCGCTGACCCGTGCCGAAACCTACGGCCCGTTGCGCCACCTGGAGCAACTGGCCGACGAGTTCTACGAAGCGCAGCTACTCGATCCGCGGCGTGCCCGCGAGTTGCAGCGCGACATCCTCGAACTGGTCAAGGTCAACCACATCGACCGCGAGCTGCAGTTGGAAGGGCAGTTGGATGATGCCGCCGTCTGGCTGCCGCGCCTGGACACTTACCTGTGCGACCTGAAGGAATCGCAGATTCGCGATGGCCTGCATGTGTTTGGCCAGTCACCAGAGGGGCGGCTGCGGCTGGATACGCTGCTGGCCCTGCTGCGGGTTGAGCGCGGCGACGGTCGTGGTGGTAATGCCAGCCTGCTGCGCGCCTTGGCCAAGGCCTTGGTGCCAGGCTTTGACCCGCTCGATTGTGAGCTTGGGCTGCCCTGGCAGGGCGAACGCCCTGAGCAGCTTCTGGCCATGAGCAGTGAACCCTGGCGCACCTGTGGCGATACCCGCGAGCGCCTGGAGCTTTTGGCGCAGCAGGTGATCGAGCAAGCGCTGGGCGGCACCCTGCAGTTGCCTGAACCGAGCGAATGGCAGCCGGTGCGTGACGTGGTGCACGCCTTGTGCGAAGCGGTGGCGCCCAGCCTAGATGCCTGCGGCGCCGCTGAAATGAACGGCCTGCTGGCGGCGCTGGCCGGGCGATTCGTGCCTGCCGGCCCCAGCGGTGCGCCCAGCCGTGGCCGCCTCGACGTGCTGCCCACCGGCCGCAACTTCTATACCGTGGACGTGCGCAACCTGCCCACCACCACGGCCTGGCGCCTGGGTTTCGCCTCGGCCAGCCTGATCCTTGAACGCCACCTGCAGGACCACGGCGATCACCTGCGCCAGCTTGGCCTCTCGGTGTGGGGTACGGCCACCATGCGCACTGGCGGCGACGACATCGCCCAGGCCATGGCGCTGATGGGCGTGCGGCCGGTATGGGCCACCGGCAGCCAGCGCGTTGACGATTTTGAAATACTGCCGCTGAGCCTGCTCGACCGCCCGCGGGTGGATGTGACCTTGCGCGTTTCCGGCTTTTTCCGCGACGCCTTCGGCAACCTTATCCGTCTGTTCGATGCCGCCGTGCAGGCCGTGGCCGCGCTGGACGAGCCTGACGACCTCAACCCCTTGGCCGCCCGGGTACGCAGCGAGCGTGCCGCGCTGCTGGCGCAAGGGCTGGACGCCGAGCAGGCCGCGCGGCAGGCGGGCTGGCGGGTGTTCGGCGCCAAACCTGGTGCGTATGGCGCCGGGGTGCAGAACGCCATCGACGGGCGCCTGTGGCACAGCCGCGACGACCTGGCCGAGGTCTACCTGAACCACGGCGGCTACGCCTACGGCGGCAGCGACGACGGCACCCCGGCCCGCGCCCAGTTCGCCCAGCGCCTGGCCAAGGTGCAGGCGGTGCTGCAGAACCAGGACAACCACGAGCACGACCTGCTCGACTCAAACGACTACTACCAGTTCCAGGGCGGCATGCTGGCAGCGTCGGAAACCTTGTCCGGGGCGCCGGTGGCCAGCTACCACGGCGACCACAGCCAGGCAGACCGTCCCCGCATCCGTACCCTGAAGGAAGAGCTGAACCGGGTAATCCGCGCCCGCGCGCTCAACCCCAAGTGGATCGACGGGGTCAAGCGCCACGGCTACAAGGGCGCCTTCGAGATGGCGGCGACGGTCGACAACCTGTTCGCCTTCGATGCCACCACGCACCTGATCGACGACCATCATTACCAGGGGCTGGCCGATGCGTACGTGCTCGACCCGGCGACCCGTGATTTTATGCGCGAGCACAACCCCGAGGCCCTGCGCGACCTTACCGAGCGCCTGCTGGAGGCCCAGCAGCGCGGGCTGTGGCAGGCGCCGGGCGAGTACCGCGAGGCCCTTGAGGAACAACTGCTCGACGGCGAGGAACAGGCTTGAAATGAGTGAACCCGTGCAATTTCCGCTGGCCGCCGTGGTCGGTGCCGACGACCTGAAGCTGGCGCTGTGCCTGACCGCCATCGACCCGAAAATCGGCGGCGTGCTGATCGAAGGGCCGCGTGGCATGGCCAAGAGCACGCTGGCCCGTGGCCTGGCCGACCTGCTCGGCGAGGGCCCGTTTGTCACCCTGCCACTGGGCGCCAGTGAAGAACGTCTGGTCGGGACCCTCGACCTGGATGCCGCGCTGGGGCAGGGCCGGGCGCAGTTTTCCCCGGGCGTGCTGGCTCAGGCCGACGGTGGCGTGCTGTATGTCGATGAGGTCAACCTGCTGCCCGACACACTGGTCGACCTGTTGCTCGATGTGGCTGCCAGTGGCACCAACCGCATCGAGCGTGACGGTATCTCGCACCAGCACAGCGCCCGCTTCGTGCTGATCGGTACCATGAACCCGGAAGAGGGCGAGCTACGCCCGCAGTTGCTCGACCGTTTTGGCCTGAACGTGGTACTGGAGGGCCTGCCTGCGCCGGAGGCCCGTCAGCAGATCATTCGCCGGCGCCTGGCCTTCGACAGTGACCCGCAGGCTTTCTGCACGCAATGGGCCGCGGCCCAGGCGCAGTTACGCGAGCGCTGCCAGGCGGCGCGCCATGCCCTGGCCGGTATTGCCCTGGATGACCAGGCGCTGGCCTGGATTACCGAGCGTTGCTACGCCGCCGGCGTCGACGGGTTGCGCGCCGACCTGGTGTGGTTGCGTGCGGCACGCGCCCACTGCGCCTGGCGCGGCGGTGCGGCCATCGAAGAAGTGGATGTCGAAGCGGTGGCCGAGTTCGCCTTGCGCCATCGCCGCCGCGTTACGCCCCAGGCCAACCCGCCGTCGGCGCCGCAGCCGCCTGACCAGCAGCCAGGCCAGCAAAGCGCTGGCAACGCGGGTGAACAGGGCGGGCAGGGCGGGCAGGGCGACTGGGGGGCATTGCCGGCGCAACCTGTGGCCAGCGGCGCACGTCGCGAGGTGCCGAACTGGGCAAAAAAGCCCTGAGCATCCCCCAGTCACCTGCCAAAGGGGCGGATGCCAAAGCGGGCGCAGGCAAGCAGAACGGCGCCAGCCGTGGCCGCCCGCGCAGTGCAGCAAGCGGCCGGGTGGCCTGGCTGCCGACCTTGCTCAAAGGGCGGCCACGGCTACGCCAGGACCTGTGCTGGCAACAACGCCAGGCTAAACCGGCAGAGTTGTGGCTGGTGATCGTCGACGCGTCGGCCTCGACCCGCCGCCATCAGGCGTTGGCACACACCAAAGGGCTGCTGGCGGCACTGTTCGACCAGGCCTACCGCCAGCGCGCCCGCCTGGCCTTGCTGACCGCCAGCGGGCGCACACCGCAGTGGCAGCGCCACGGCCTGAAGGCCTCGGCAGCCTTGCAGCCATGGCTGCAGGCTTTGGGCGCCGGTGGCGGCACGCCGCTGATCGCTGCGCTGGAACAGGCCCGGCATTGGCTACAGGCGCGCCAGCGCGCCCATCCGGATGAAGCAGTACGCTGCCTGGTGTTTACCGATGGTCGCCTTCAGCACTGGAACGCCGTACAACCCATGCCCTGTACAACGTTGGTGGTGGACATGGAGTTGGCGCCGGTACGTGTTGGGCGTGCGCAACAGCTGGCCGAACAACTGCAGGCCGATTATCAGCACTTGCAACAGTTCAAAGTCGTGGACTGAACAGCAGGGTTGCGACACTGTGTCGCAACTGTGAAAGTTGCCAGAACAGCAACTTTGTATTTGACCAAGTGCGTGGCGCTGCACGCACTTGGTTTGCCGGGCACTGTTACTTTGGCATCGACCACGGTTGCAGGTCGTAACCTTTTTCGCACAGTTCGGCGCGCACTTCTTCGATCAGGCTGGCCCACTGGGCAGGGTCGGAGTAGATACGCGACGACACTTGCTTGCTGCCAATGCGGGTGCTGGTCCGGTCGATCACTGCCAGGCTCAGCTCACCAGTACCATTGGGTGCATCCCAGGCTACGCACTGGAAAGGTTCGAAGGCGTGGTCGGCAATCAGCAGTGCTTCGTTGACACGGAGCGGGGCATTCATGGTTCGGTCTCTCTATGGTCCCAAACATCGAAGTGAGTCCGCGTTGCTTCAAGGTCGCCTCAAGGGTTGCGAATTGCAGCGCGGGGTTATGTGTACTGATGCTCGTCCTCTGGGGGCAAGTCACACATTAGGTGTAAAATTTTTTGTCAGGCTTGAATCCGTTATTGCCTGCGCCGCCATGGGATGTCGTTAAAGTGCGAAAATTCCCGTGGGACATTGTAAAAAAATGCGTCAACAGACAGACGGTAGTGGGCACCGTCAACTTCGTTGCTACTGTTAAGCGAGCGCCACAACTTGCTGTTTTACTTCATAAAACCAAAAACTGGCGCCAAGGATCGGTTATGCAACAGCTTGTCGCTCAACGTCGTTTGCTCATCGTCGACCCGTGCGACGACTGCCACCAGCTGTTGCCTGGGCTGCGTAACGCAGGCTGGGATGTGGACAGTTGCATGCTCGCTGCCGCGCTGGACCATCCTTGTGATGTAGGGTTATTGCGATTGCAGGCTTCGCACCTGCGGCACCCGGACGCGGTCAAGGACATGATCAAGCGCAGTAACACCGAGTGGATCGCGGTGCTCAGTGCCGAACAATTACGCATGCCGGCCGTCGGCGATTTTGTTTGCGAATGGTTTTTCGACTTTCATACCTTGCCATTCGATGAGTCCCGGGTTCAGGTCACCCTGGGCAGGGCATTCGGCATGGCGCGGCTACGTGGCAAAGGGGCTGCCAGGGTGGACGAGGCGACCCACGAACTGCTCGGCGAAAGCCGGCCGATCCGCGAGTTGCGCAAGCTGCTGGGCAAGCTGGCGCCCACCGAGTCGCCCGTGCTTATCCGTGGTGAAAGCGGCACGGGCAAGGAACTGGTGGCGCGCACCCTGCATCGGCAGTCGCAGCGCAGCGACCAACCGTTCGTCGCCATCAACTGCGGGGCAATCCCCGAGCACCTCATCCAGTCAGAATTGTTCGGTCATGAGAAGGGCGCTTTCACGGGTGCCCATCAGCGCAAGACCGGGCGCATTGAAGCGGCCCACGGTGGCACGTTGTTCCTGGATGAGATTGGTGACTTGCCGCTGGAGTTGCAGGCCAATCTGCTGCGTTTTCTGCAAGAAAAGCACATCGAGCGGGTGGGCGGCAGCCAGCCGATTCCGGTGGATGCACGGGTCTTGGCCGCCACCCACGTAGACCTTGAAAGAGCCATCGAGCAGGGGCGTTTTCGCGAAGACCTGTATTACCGCTTGAACGTGCTGCAGGTGGTGACGGCGCCGCTGCGTGACCGGCATGGTGACTTGTCGATGCTAGCCAGCCATTTTGCCCATTTCTACAGCCTGGAAACCGGGCGCCGGCCGCGTTCATTCAGCGACCATGCCCTGGCGGCCATGGGCCGGCATGACTGGCCGGGCAATGTACGCGAGTTGGCCAACCGGGTGCGACGCGGCCTGGTCCTGGCCGAAGGCCGGCAGATCGAGGCGCAGGACCTGGGCCTGCAGACGTTGGACCAAGGGCAGCAGCCGCTGGGCACGCTAGAGGAATACAAGCAGCGCGCCGAGCGCCAGGCCTTGTGCGATGTGCTTAACCGGCACAGCGATAACATGAGCGTAGCGGCCAAGGTGCTGGGGATCTCCCGGCCGACCTTT
Source organism: Pseudomonas sp. XP2 (assembly GCF_053557975.1). Lineage (NCBI taxonomy): Bacteria > Pseudomonadati > Pseudomonadota > Gammaproteobacteria > Pseudomonadales > Pseudomonadaceae > Pseudomonas > Pseudomonas sp. XP2. The sequence goes on along the minus strand of NZ_JBNRIK010000003.1, from coordinate 224,094 downwards.
TACCGCCTGCTGCACAAGCATCAGATACGCTGAATGAGCCACCAAACAATGGTCTGCCACACACCGCTGTGGGAGCGGACTTGCCCCGCGAACACCGGCGACGCCGGTGCCATGAACCGCGTCGCTGGCTTCGCGGGACAAGCCCGCTCCCACACTGACCACTGCCTGAAAATCAGTGTGGCGCGCGCACGATGGTCTTCAGCAGGTCTTCCGGGCTGATGTGCCCCACTACCTGAGCCACCGCACTGCCCGGGGTTGGCAGGTCGATGATGTGGCTTTTCATCTTGCCGACCACATGCATTTCGCACGGTTTGCAGTCGAACTTCAGGGTCAGCACTTCGTCACCCTGAATCAGCTGCATCGGCGCTACCTTGGTGCGCACACCGGTCACGCCCTTGGCCTGCTTGGGGCACAGGTTGAAGGAGAAGCGCAGGCAGTGCTTGGTGATCATCACCGGCACTTCACCGTGTTCTTCGTGGGCCTCGTAGGCAGCGTCGATCAGCTGCACGCCGTGGCGGTGGTAGAAGTCGCGCGCCTTCTGGTTGTACACGTTGGCCAGGAACGACAGGTGCGACTCGGGGTACACCGGTGGCGGCGAGGTCTCGGCCTTGCGCCCGCCACGCGGGTGCGCCTTGATACGCGCTTCGGTCAGCGCCTCGATGGCTTCACGGCGCAGGGCCTTGAGCTGCGAGTTGGGGATGAAGTAGGCCTGCGGCGCGTCCAGCTCGATGCTGCTGGCGTGGTACATCGTGGTCCCCAGCTGGCCGAGCAGGTCGTGCAACTGGTCCAGTGCCTGCTGCGGCTTGTTGGCCGTGCCGAACGGCCCGTCCAGGGCCACCTGCACGCTGACGCCTTCCTCGCTGCTGAGGGTGAGCATCAAGCGCTGCTCGCGCAGCACAGCATGCCATTGCACGCTAACCCGGCGCTCGGAAGAGGTGCGTTGCAGGGCCTGCTGCCAGTTGTGGTCAAGGTTGCGCGACAGCGGGTGGTTGGGCCGCAGCTTGTGCAGGCCTTCGGGCATTTCGTTTGGCTCAACGCGGTAGCGGTAGCGCTTTTGGCCGTCTTCCTCGAATTCGCCACGTGGTTCGGCGATGTTGGCGCGGAAACCCACCACTTCACGTTTGACCAGCACGTTCAGGCCGTCGCCGTTGGTCAGCGGCACCTCGGTGACCACTTGCATGTCACGCTTGCCGACCTTTTCCACCACACCCACCGGCAGGCCGGTGAAGGTGGGCGAGTCGAAGGCGCCGATATCGACTTTGCGGTCGGTCACGAAATAGTCGGTGCTGCCGCGGTGGAAGGTCTTGTCCGGGTCGGGCACGAAGAAGTGCTCGGTCCGGCCGCTGGACGCACGGGCATATTCCGGGCGGCCTTCGAGAATGGCGTCGAGCTCTTTGCGGTAGTGGGCGGTGATGTTCTTCACATAGCCCATGTCCTTGTAGCGGCCCTCGATCTTGAACGAGCGCACGCCGGCATCTACCAGGTCGGCTAGGTTGGCGGTCTGGTTGTTGTCCTTCATCGACAGCAGGTGCTTCTCGAACGCAACCACGCGGCCCTGGTCATCCTTCAGGGTGTAGGGGAGGCGGCAGGCTTGCGAACAGTCGCCACGGTTGGCGCTTCGGCCAGTCTGCGCGTGGGAGATGTTGCACTGGCCGGAGAATGCCACGCACAGCGCACCGTGGATGAAGAACTCGATGGCAGCGTCGGTTTCGGCGGCGATGGCGCGGATTTGCTGCAGGTTCAGCTCACGGGCCAGTACCAGCTGGGAGAAACCGGCCTGGTCGAGGAACTTGGCCCGTTCCAGGGTGCGGATGTCGGTCTGGGTGCTGGCGTGCAGCTCGATCGGCGGGATGTCCAGCTCCATCACCCCCAGGTCTTGCACGATCAGCGCGTCGACGCCGGCATCGTACAGCTGATGGATCAGCTTGCGCGCAGGTTCCAGCTCGTTGTCGTGGAGGATGGTGTTGATGGTGGTGAACACGCGCGCATGGTAGCGACGGGCGAACTCGACCAGTTCGGCGATCTCGCTGACCTCGTTGCAGGCGTTATGGCGCGCGCCAAAGCTTGGGCCGCCGATGTAGATGGCGTCAGCGCCGTGCAGGATCGCTTCACGGGCGATGGCCACATCACGGGCAGGGCTGAGCAGTTCCAGGTGATTCTTTGGAAGGGACATATCGTTATATTTTCGGGCTGCCACGGTTTAGGCGGGCATTGTAGCGGTGA
>NZ_JBNRIK010000003.1:199764-221733 GCF_053557975.1 Pseudomonas sp. XP2 | reverse complement strand
TGCCGGCGATAGGGCCCTTGCAGGTAGCTCAGCGCTTGGCAGCCATCGCCGTGACTTCTACGCGCATGCCGTCAAATGCCAGCGACGCCACACCCACGGCCGCACGTACCGGCCATGGCTTGCTGAAGAAGCGCTGGTACACCTCGTTGAACGCGGCACGGTCGGCCATGTCGGTCAGGTAGATGGTCAGGTGCAGCACGCGGTCCATGCCGCTGCCAGCCTTTTCCAGCGCCACTTTCAACGCCTGCAGGGTGCATTCGCTTTGCTCGACGATGCCGCCCAGCTCCAGGCTGCCGTCGGCGTGGGTCGGGATCTGGGTGGTGACCAGTACGCCGTTGAATTCGGCGACGTCGGACGAAATCGACTCGGCGTCCGGGTCCGGGGTGTAGATGATGTCTGCATGTGCCATGGTGTGTTTTGCCTTGCTACGGAAGGAAAACGGCAAGCCTACGCGAGCAGGCGCACCCGGTCGAGGGCACCCCGGTGTTTGAAATGCGCGACGTTCGCCGTCAGAATCGCGCCCATTGCAAAGCCAGGGGCACACTTTGAACGAACAGACTTTGTCCAGGCGCCTGGAGCGCGTGGCCGCACATGTGCCGCAGGGCGCGCGCCTGGCCGATATCGGCTCGGACCACGGTTACCTGCCGGTGGCATTGATGCTGCGCGGCGTACTCGAGGCCGCTGTAGCGGGTGAGGTGGCGCAGACGCCGTTCGCCTCGGCCCAACGCAACGTGCGCAGAAACGGCCTGCAAGACCGGGTCACCGTGCGCCTGGCGGATGGGCTGGCAGCGGTCGAGCCGCAAGACCGCATCTCGGTGGTCAGCATCTGCGGCATGGGCGGCGACACCATGTGCGAGATCCTCGAGGCCGGCAAGCAGCGCCTTGGTGGCATCACGCGCCTGGTACTGCAGCCCAATGGCGGTGAGCGTGAGCTGCGCCAGTGGCTGGCGGATAACGGTTACCACATCGTCAACGAAGAGCTGCTGCGGGAAAACCGCTTCGATTACGAGATCATCGTCGCCGAGCCGGGCAGGGTGGAATATAGCCCTGAGCAGCTGTACTTCGGCCCAGTGTTGATGCAGGAGAAAAGCGAGGCGTTTCTGGTCAAGTGGCGGCGCATGCTGCGGCAAAAGCAGCAGACCCTGGCCAATTTCCAGCGGGCTCGCGATGCGGTGCCTCAGGCGAAAATCGACGACTTCAATCAGCAGGTGGGCTGGATCACCCAGGTCCTGGCCTGACTCACTGCTGCGAGCAGTTGCCCATTTCGCGGTAGTCGATTTCGCGCTTCTGGCCCTGGTGGTCGACATACACCATGTGCGCAGTGCCGACCTGGCAGTCGGCGGCGTTGCTGGCGGGGGTGATGGAGATGACCTTGGCCACGTCCAGCGGCATGCCGTACTCATACGTGCTGCTGGCTGCCTTTGTACTGCCTGCATCAGCAAGGGCACCAAACGAGGCGAAGGCAGCAGCAACAGCAAGGACAGCGATCGAACGTTTCATGACAGGTTCCTTTTCTTGAATGTATGACTAATGATGTATTCATTGGTCATTCACAATAAATGGGCTGTTCCGTGATAGATTCCTGCCTGTAACGCAAGAATAAGACTGAACAAGGAGCACACTTTCATGGACATGCTGCATGCCATGCGTACCTTCGCCAGGGTGGTGGAATGTGGCAGCTTCGCTGCAGCCGCCAATGCGTTGGATATTTCAGCAGCGCAGGTTTCGCGTATCGTCGCCGAGCTGGAAAACCAGCTGCAGACCCGCCTGTTGCACCGCACCACCCGGCGGCTGCGCATGAGCGAGGCGGGCGAGCGGTTTCTGGAGCGCGCGCGGCAAATCATGCTGCTGACCGAAGAGGCGGTGGGTGAGGCCCGCGGTGCGCACCTCACGCCTCGCGGCCATTTGCGTTTGCATTGCCCGCACGGCCTGGGGCTGCTGCTGATGCCGCTGGTGGCCGGCTACAACGCACTGTGCCCGGAGGTGGTGATCGAGCTGACGCTGTCGCAGCGCAACCCTGACCCGCTGGCCGAAGGGCATGACGTGGTCATCACCGTGGACGGCGCGCTGCCGGACTCACAGCTGATTGCCGTCCCGCTCGGCAATATTTTCAGTATTCCCTGCGCAGCACCCAGCTATCTGGAGCGGCATGGGGTGCCTGAGCGCCCCGAGGACCTGCATGGGCACCGCTGCCTGCGCATGGCGTATCCCATGTATGAAGGTGACTGGGTATTCCCCCAGGGTGTGGACCAGTGTGTGATCACACCGAGTGACAACTTCTCCACCAACGTTGCCGATGCCATGCTGGTGGCCAGTGAGTTGGGCATGGGCATTGGCCTGCTACCGTTCTATACGGCCAGCCAGGCGATCGAGCAAGGGCGGTTGTGCAGGCTGCTGGCGCCGTACCGCCTGCGCGAGAGCGCGCTGTATGCGATGTACCCGTCACGGCATTATCTGGATGCCAAGGTGCGGACCTGGATCGATTACCTCAAGGAGCAGTTGCCAGCGTTGTTCGAGGGGCATGCGCAGGTGGTGGATGATTCGCGGTACTGGCGTTGAAACGCAGATCCGCTTACTTGTGGGAGCGGCCTTGTGCCGCGATTGGGCCGCAAGGCCGCTCCCACAGATGGGGACCGCCGTACTACAGGGGGTAGTGCTTCAGCTCGCGTGCAATCAGCATGCGCTGGATCTCGCTCGACCCTTCATAGATCTGGGTAATCCGCGCATCGCGGTAATAGCGTTCCACCGGGTAATCTTCCAGGTAGCCATACCCGCCGTGCACCTGGATCGCCATCGAACACACCCGCTCGGCCATTTCCGACGCGAACAGCTTGGCCTGTGATGCCTCCGACAGGCACGGTTTGCCGGCGCTGCGCAGGCGGGCGGCATGCAGGATCAGCAAACGTGCGGCGTTTACCTGTACCTGCATGTCGGCCAGCAGGTTGGCGATGCTTTGGTGTTCGTTGATCGGTTTGCCAAATTGCACCCGGTCGCGCGAGTAGACCAGCGCCGCCTCGAAGGCTGCACGGGCAATGCCTAACGCCTGGGCGGCGATGCCGATACGGCCGCCTTCAAGGTTGGACAGGGCGATGGCCAGGCCCTTGCCACGCTCGCCAAGGATGTTGGCTGCGGGGATGCGGCAATTGTCGAAGGTGACCGCGCAGGTGTCGGAGGCGCGGATGCCCATCTTGTGCTCGCTGCGGTCGACCTTGAAGCCCGGGTTGTCGGTGGGCACCAGGAACGCCGAGAGGCCCTTCTTGCCCAGCTCCGGGTCGGTCACCGCGAAGACGATGGCCAAGCCGGCGCGGCGTGCATTGCTGACGAATTGTTTGGCACCATTGATTACCCACTCGCCATCGACCCGTTCGGCGCGGGTGCGCAGGTTGTGCGCCTCGGAGCCGGCCTGGGGCTCTGTCAGGCAGAAGCAGCCAATCACCTCGCCGCTGGCCAGGCGTGGCAGCCATTGCTGTTGTTGCTCGGCAGTACCGTAGGCCAGCAGAGGGCCGCAGCCTACCGAGTTGTGAATGCTCATCATCGCCCCGGTGGCGCCGCAGCCTGCGGCGATTTCTTCCACGGCCAGGGCGTAGGCGACGTAGTCGGTGTAGCTGCCGCCGAAGTCCTCTGGTACCACCATGCCCAGCAGGCCCAGGTCGCCCATCTTGCGCACCACGCCGTCATCGATCCAGCCGGCCTTTTCCCAGGCCTGGGCGTGTGGGGCGATCTCGCCGCGGGCAAAATCCCGGGCCATGTCGCGGATCATGATCTGTTCTTCGCTCAGTTCAAGGTCTTGCATCTGTGTACTCCCGGGCTCACAGGCCTTCGAAGAATTGGTCCACCCGCTGCTGCTGCAGCGCGGCCAGGGTCGGCGGGTTCCAGCGAGGCTGTTTGTCCTTGTCGATGATCAGGGCGCGCACGCCTTCGATGATGTCGCCATGCTGGAACCACTGGCGGTCCAGGTGCAGCTCCATGGCAAAGCAGTCTTCCAGCCCTAGCTGGCGACCGCGGCGCAACATCTCCAGAGTAACCGCCATGGCCAGCGGTGAGCGGCTTTCCAGCTGGTCGGCGGCGGCCACTGCCCAGGCATGGCTGTCGCCGATGCTGACCGCACGCAGTTGCTCGACGATGGCTTGCAGGGTGGGCAGGGAGAAGAAGTGATCGATGACCGGACGCAGTTTTTCCAGGGGGGCATCACTCAAAACCTGGGTGCCGAGCCTGGCCAGCAGGTTCTGCAGGTCCTTGAGCGGGTTGTCGCCAAAGCTCAGTTGGTCCAGGCCCTGGTCGAGGGCGGCAAGCTGGTCACTGGCCAGGTACCAGTCGGCCAGGCCGCAGTAAAGGGCGTCGGCCGCCTGGATCTGGGTGCCGCTGACGCCCAGGTAAATCCCCAGCTCGCCGGGGATGCGCGACAGGAAGTAGCTGCCGCCGACATCGGGGAAGTAGCCGATGCCCACTTCGGGCATGCCCAGCCGGCTGCGCTCGGTGACCACGCGCAGGTCGCAGCCCTGGGCCAGGCCCATGCCGCCGCCGAGGGTGAAGCCGTCCATCAGTACCAACACGGGCTTGCGGTAGCGGTGGATGAGCAGGTCGAGGGCGTATTCCTCGACAAAGAAGGTTTCATGCAGCGTGTCGCCCGCTTTGAAACTGTCGTGCAGCGAGCGGATGTCACCACCGGCACAGAAGCCTTTGGGCCCCTCGCCGCGCAGCACCACGGCGCGCACGTGCGGGTCTTCGGCCCACTGGTCCAGTTGCTGGCGCAGGCTACGAACCATGTCCAGGGTGAGGGCATTCAAGCCGGCGGGGCGGTTCAGGGTCAGGTGGCCAACCTGGTTGCGGACTTCGGCCAGTACAGGCTCGGTTGCCAAGGTTTGAGCGTGCGCAGTCATTGCGTTCTCCCTGCTTTGTTATTGATTTTCCAAGTGAAGTCTGGAGTTCGCTGGAGGATCGCAGGATCCTGTCATGCGAATTTGCCCTGCACAATCGACAATTATGCAGGGGTATCGTGCATTTTTGCCGTGGGTGAGTCCTCTAGCAGGGCAGTTCATTAACCTTACCGTAATGAACACACCGGCAGCTTGATTGATCCGCCGGGCAGCACAGCCCTAAGGTGATGTCCACGACAGCGAACCTGTGGAGTCACCATGACAATAACTCAGAATCCACCGCCGCAATGGTCGCGGCGGCGCGCCGAAAAGCAGCGCCGCCTCGATCGGGTCCGCCACCTTGCCGACGGCGTGGTGCTGCCCACCGAACGTATCGTCGAAGCCCTCGAACTGTTGCTGGCCCCCGGGGACCGGGTGGTGCTGGAAGGCAACAACCAGAAGCAGGCCGACTTCCTGTCGCGCTCGCTGGCCAAAGTCGACCCCGGGCGCCTGCACGACCTGCACATGATCATGCCCAGCGTCAGCCGCGCCGAGCACCTTGACCTGTTCGAACGCGGCATTGCCCGCAAGCTCGACTTTTCCTTCGCCGGCCCGCAGAGCCTGCGCATCGGCCAGTTGCTGGAAGATGGCCTGCTCGAAGTCGGTGCCATCCACACCTATATCGAACTGTACTCGCGGCTGCTGGTCGACCTGATCCCCAATGTCACCCTGGTGGCCGGTTTCATGGCCGACCGTGACGGCAACCTGTACACCGGCCCCAGCACCGAAGATACCCCCGCATTGGTAGAGCCTGCTGCCTTCAGCGACGGCATCGTCATCGCTCAGGTCAACCAGCTGGTGGACCGCGTCGATGACTTGCCACGGGTCGACATACCGGCGTCCTGGGTCGACTTTGTGGTGGTGGCCGACCAGCCTTTCTACATCGAGCCGCTGTTTACCCGAGACCCGCGCCACATCAAGCCGGTGCATGTGCTCATGGCGATGATGGCCATACGCGGCATCTACGAAAAACACCAGGTGCAGTCGCTGAACCACGGCATCGGCTTCAATACCGCCGCCATCGAGCTGATCTTGCCCACCTACGGCGAGTCTCTGGGCCTGAAGGGCAAGATCTGCCGCAACTGGACGCTCAACCCTCACCCGACCCTGATCCCGGCCATCGAGACCGGTTGGGTGCAAAGCGTGCACTGCTTCGGCACCGAGCTGGGCATGGAGGATTACATCGCCCAGCGCCCGGACGTGTTCTTCACCGGCCGCGATGGTTCGCTGCGTTCCAACCGCATGATGTGCCAGCTGGCGGGGCAATACGCTGTCGACCTGTTCATCGGCGCCACTTTGCAAGTGGATGGCGATGGCCATTCCTCGACCGTGACCCGCGGCCGCCTGGCCGGTTTTGGCGGTGCGCCGAATATGGGCCACGACCCGCGTGGCCGGCGCCACGCGACCCCGGCCTGGCTCGACATGACCGTGCCGGAAACCCTGCTGGAGCGCGGCCGCAAGCTGGTGGTGCAAATGGTCGAAACCTACCAGGAAGGCGGCAAGCCCACCTTCGTGGAAACCCTCGATGCCGTGGAAGTCGCCAAGAAGGCCGGCATGCCGTTGGCGCCGGTGATGATCTACGGCGATGACGTCACCCACCTGCTGACCGAGGAGGGCATTGCCTACCTGTACAAGGCCCGCAGCCTGGAAGAACGCCAGCAGATGATCGCCGCGGTGGCAGGGGTTACCGCCATCGGCCTGCGCCACGATCCGAAAGACACCCTGCGCATGCGCCAGCAAGGCCTGATCGCCTTGCCCGAAGACTTGGGCATTCGCCGCACCGACGCCAGCCGCGAGCTGCTGGCCGCACGCAGCATTGCCGAGCTGGTCGAGTGGTCCGGCGGCCTCTACAACCCGCCTGCACGGTTCAGGAGCTGGTGATGAAAGCACTCTTTTTCGCACTCCCCCAGGTTCCTGTGGGAGCGGGTTCACCGGCGAAGAGGCCAGCCCAGGCAACCGAAATTCCCCTGGCCGACCACCTCGCCGACCTGGCCGTTGAAGCCCTGATCGACGAAGCCGACCTGTCCCCCAAACCCGGGCTGGTCGACCGCCGCAGCAACGGCGCCCACAAAGACATGACCCTGACCTTGATGCACGCTTCGGCGCTGGCCTTGTGGCCATGCCTGCGCAACATGGCCGAAGCCGCCCAGTCCATCGGCCAGGTTGGTCAACCTCTGCGCGCCGCACTGGGCCAGCTCGGCCGCGAAGGCGAGGCCGCGATGCTTGCCGCCACCCACGGGGTAAACACCCACCGCGGCGCCATCTGGGCACTGGGCCTGCTGGTGGCGTCCACGGCCCTCGATACCCAGGCAGACGCCTGCACGCTGGCCGCCCGTGCCGGGCGCATCGCGCTGTTCGACGACCCGGCCATGCCGCGCCAGGACAGCCACGGCTCGCAGGTACGCCACCGCTACGGCACCGGCGGTGCCCGCGAACAGGCACAGCAAGGCTTCCCCGCCGTGGTCGGGTACGGCCTGCCACAACTGCAACGTAGCCGCGCTGCCGGGGCCAGCGAGTCGCATGCCCGGCTTGATGCGTTACTGGCAATCATGGCCGTGCTCAGCGACACCTGTGTGCTCTGGCGCAGCGGCCCGGCCGGGCTGGCTGCCGTCCAGCAAGGTGCCCGCGCCGTACTTGCCGAGGGCGGCAGCGCCACCTTGGCAGGGCGCCGGCACCTGCGCGGGCTGGACCAGCAACTGCTGCACCTGAACGCCTCACCGGGCGGCGCCGCCGATTTGCTGGCCGCCTGCCTGTTCCTCGACAAAGCCGGGAGCCTGTGAAATGGAAACCCTGAACTTTCAATTCCCCGCCGCCGAACCTGGCCGTGGCCGCACGCTGGTGGGCTGCGTCAGCTCCGGCGACCTCGAGGTGCTGATCGAGCCCGGCACTGCCGGCAGCCTGCACATCCAGGTGATGACCTCGGTCAACGGCAGCGGCGCCCGCTGGGCGCAACTGCTCCAGCGCCTGTTCGAGGGCCGTACCTGGCCGGCCGTGAACATCGACATCCACGATTTCGGCGCCACGCCAGGCGTGGTGCGCTTGCGCCTTGAGCAAGGCTTCGAGGAGATTGCCCATGACTGACACCGAACGTTTGCTGCGCAGCCGCAGCTTTGTCGAACTGGGCGCCCGACAGCGCGCCCGCGCCGTGCTCGACCCGGGCAGCTTCCGTGAACTGCTGGGCCCGTTCGATCGGCTGATGTCGCCGTGGCTGCCGCGACAGGGCATCGTGCCTCAGGCCGATGATGGCGTGGTTATCGCCAAAGGCCGGCTGAACGGGCGCCATGCCGTAGTCGCTGCCATTGAAGGTGGCTTCCAGGGGGGCAGCATGGGCGAGGTGGGTGGTGCAAAAATCGCCGGCGCCTTTGAGCTGGCCATCGAAGACACTCGCAACGGTACTCCCACCTGCGCTGTGTTGCTGCTGGAAACCGGTGGCGTTCGCCTGCAAGAGGCCAACCTGGGCCTGGCGGCGATTGCCGAGATCCAGGCGGCGATTGTCGAGCTGCGGGCCTTGCAGCCGGTGATCGGCCTGATTGCAGGTTCGGTAGGTTGCTTCGGCGGCATGTCCATCGCCGCAGGCCTGTGCAGCCACCTGCTGGTGACCCGCGAAGCGCGCCTGGGCCTCAACGGCCCGCAGGTGATCGAGCAGGAAGCCGGCATCGGCGAATACGATGCCAAGGACCGCCCCTTCATCTGGAGCCTGACGGGTGGCGAGCAACGCTACGCCAGCGGGTTGGTGGACGGCTATGTGGCCGATGATATCGATGCACTGCGCGATCGCTTGTTGCAACTGCTCGATGCACCCTCCAAAGACCGCGCCAGCCAGCACGCCTGGTTCCTCGACCGGCTGGCCCGGCTGGGCGAAAACTGCCCACAACTGGATGCCGCCGCCGTGCGCGCCCTTTATCAAGGAGAAGCCCAATGAACCGTGCCTTGAACTGGCTGCCGGGCCTGGCCGGCGGGCAAGCCTTGCCGGGCTACCCCGCGTCGCTGCGGGTGATCGACGGCGAACTGGACAACCGCCTGGTGCGCTTCATCGCCGTGGTACCCGATGCCGACAACCCATTCCCCCGTGCCCGCTCGGGCGAGGTCGGCCTGCTGGAAGGTTGGGGCCTGGCCAAGGCGGTGAGCGAGGCGGTGGAAGCTGACCGCGATGGCCAGAAGCGGGCCATTGTCGCGGTGGTCGACGTGCCCAGCCAGGCCTACGGCCGCCGCGAGGAGGCGTTGGGCATTCACCAGGCACTGGCCGGTGCCGTGCAGGCCTACGCCCAGGCGCGGTTGGCCGGGCACCCGGTAATCGGTCTGCTGGTCGGCAAGGCCATGTCCGGTGCCTTTCTTGCCCACGGTTACCAGGCCCAGCGCCTGATCGCCCTGGACGATGCCGGGGTCATGGTGCATGCCATGGGCAAGGCGGCTGCGGCGCGGATTACCCTGCGAAGCGTCGAGCAACTTGAGGCTCTGGCCGCCGAAGTGCCCCCCATGGCCTACGACCTGGCCAGCTACGCCTCGCTGGGCCTGCTGTGGCGCCGCCTGACAGTGGACAACGCCGAGGCACCGAGCCGCGCCGACATTGCCCAGGTGCGTGCCTGCCTGGCAGAAGCGGTGCACGATATTGGCAGCTCGACCGACCTGTCGTCACGGCTGGCGGGGGAAAACCGCAGCGCTTCGCGCCTGGTACGCGAACAGCTGCGCCGCCAGTGGCAGGGCGCTTGAGATGAGCGCGCCAAGGCCGCACGACCTGCTGTGGGGGATGCCCGTGTCGGGCTTGCCCGCCGATGCGCCGCAGTGGGCGCAGGACGTGCTGGCAAGCGGCCGGCCGGTGGTGGTGCGCCGCGCCACCTGTGAGGATGGCTGGGTGGCGGTTGGGGTGCGTGGTGTGGGCCGGGCACAGCGGTTGGGTGTGTTGATGCGCCTGGCCGATATCCAGCGTCGGCAAGGCCCCGAAGTGCTGCGTGTGAACGTACAAAGCCCATGGCCTGCGCTACAGGCACTGGCCTCGGTCGCCCCGGTATTGCAGGCCAGCGGCCTGGAATGGGGGCCGACGGGCGGGGTGGGGTATCAGATTGCGACCGGCGTTGAAGTGGTACACGCCGACAGTGACCTGGACCTGCTGCTGCGTACCCCGCAACCACTGGCCCGCGCTCAGGCGCGGGAGCTGCAGGATATCCTCGACTGCGCGCCGTGCCGTATCGATGTGCAACTGGAAACCCCGGCAGGCGCCATTGCCTTGCGCGAATGGGCCGGTTTTGCCCGCCGCGTGCTGCTCAAGTCGCCGCATGGCCCGCGCTTGGTCAGCGAGCCTTGGGCAGTGATGGAGCGTGCCGCATGAGCAGCCTGTTCGCCTTCCCTGGCCAGGGGGCTCAGCAGGTGGGGATGCTGCAGCATCTGCCAGAGGGCGCCGGGCAGCTGCTGGAGGAGGCCAGCGATACCCTGGGCGAAGCTGCGCAGGCGCTGGACAGCCCGCAAGCGCTGCAGTCTACCCGGGCGGTTCAGCTGTGCCTGCTGCTGAGTGGCGTGGCCTGGGCACGTTGGCTGATGCAGCGCAGCCCTGCGCCGGATTATGTGGCGGGCTTGTCGATTGGCGCTTATCCCGCAGCTGTCACGGCGGGCGCCCTGGGTTTTGCCGATGCCGTGCGCCTGGTCGCCCTGCGTGGCCGGTTGATGCAGTGTGCCTATCCGCAAGGCTACGGCATGACTGCACTCAATGGCATGGACTTGGCCACTGTCGAGCGTTTGCTGGTGGATGCCGGCGGTGAGGTGCATGTCGCAAACCTCAACAGTGAAAACCAGATTGTCATCGCTGGTAGCGATTCGGCGATGGCTGCGGTCGCAGCCCGTGCGCGTCGTCTTGGCCAAGGCGTCGCCCGGCGCCTTGCGGTCAGCGTGCCTTCGCATTGCCCGTTGCTTGATGGCCCGGCAGCGGAACTGGCCAGTGCCTTCGCCTCGGTCGAGTTGCACCGCCCACGCATCACCTACCTCAGCGGCAGCAGCGCGCGCCCGGTGTTCGACCCGCAGCGCCTGCGCGATGACCTGGCGGGCAACATGGCAAGGGTGGTCGACTGGCGTGCCACGTTGCGCAACGCCTTTGAGCGTGGCGTGCGACTGCACCTGGAAATACCGCCCGGCAGCGTGCTCAGCGGGCTGGCCCGGGCCGTGTTCGAACAGGGCAGGGTAGTGGCCGTGGAAGGCACCCGTTGGGACACCCTGGATGCGCTGCTGCGCCAGGAGGTGGCTGACCGGCGATGATGGCTGGCTAACGCAATCCCTGTGGGAGCGGCCTTGCGTCGCGATTGGGCCGCAGAGCGGCCCCGGCAATTCTGAAGTGAAGCGAAGATCCTTGGGGGCGCTGCGCACCCCTGTCGCGACACAAGGCCGCTCCCACAAAGACCGCGAACGCCGCATAAGTGTGTGTTTACGAAGAACAACAACAAGCAACTTCGACACAACCTGAGGACAACAACAATGATCATCTATGGTGTGGCTCTGCTGGCGGTCTGCACGCTTGCTGGCGTTATCGTCGGCGACTTCCTGGGCGTGCTGCTGGGCGTCAAATCCAATGTGGGCGGGGTGGGCATCGCCATGATCCTGCTGATCTGCGCGCGGCTGTACATGCACCGCAATGGCGGCATGAGCAAGGAATGCGAGTTCGGTGTCGGCTTCTGGGGTGCCATGTACATCCCGGTAGTGGTGGCCATGGCGGCCCAGCAGAATGTGGTCACCGCCCTGCACGGCGGGCCGGTGGCGCTGCTGGCGGCAGTGGGCGCGGTGCTGGTGTGCGGCGCGACCATCGCCTTGATCAGCCGCAGCCACCGCGGCGAGCCTTTGCCCGCGCTTGAACCCGCCCCTGAAACCCGCGCGCAGGTTACTCCTGCAGGAGGTCGTTGAACATGTGGCCGATTATTGAAAATGCCTTGGAACACAACGGCCTGGTCACCGCCTTTGCTGCGGTGGGCGCAATCATGTGGTTGTCGGTTGTGCTGTCGAAATACCTCACCTTCGGCCGGGTGCACGGCTCGGCTATCGCCATCGTCATCGGCCTGGTGCTGGCCTGGGTCGGTGGCACCGTGACGGGCGGGCAAAAAGGCCTGGCCGACATGGCGCTGTTCTCCGGCATCGGCCTGATGGGCGGGGCCATGCTGCGTGACTTCGCCATTGTTGCGACGGCCTTCGAGGTGCAGGCCACCGAAGCGCGCAAAGCCGGGATGATTGGCTTGGTGGCGCTGCTGCTGGGCACGGTGCTGCCATTCATTGTTGGCGCGGCAGTCGCCTACGCCTTCGGCTACCGCGATGCGGTGAGCATGACCACCATCGGCGCAGGTGCCGTGACCTATATCGTCGGCCCGGTGACCGGGGCGGCGCTGGGTGCCAGCTCGGACGTGATGGCTTTGTCGATTGCCACCGGGCTGATCAAGGCGATCCTGGTGATGGTGTTCACCCCGGTGTCGGCGCGCCTGCTGGCGCTCGACAACCCGCGCTCGGCGATGGTGTTCGGCGGGTTGGCCGGAACCGTGTCGGGGGTGACGGCCGGGCTGGCGGCGACGGACCGGCGGCTGGTGCCGTATGGCGCATTGACCGCCACCTTCCATACCGGGTTGGGGTGCCTGATGGGGCCGTCGATTCTGTATTTCTGCGTACGTGGTCTGGTCGGCTGACGTCGTACCCTCCTTTCTGTGGGAGCGGGCGTGCCCGCGAAGCAGGCGACGCGGTGCATGGCACCGGCTTCGCCGGTGTTCGTGGCCACGGCCGCTCCCACAGTGATTGCATCGCCTTCAAGTCATGCAATCCGTTGCCCCCAAATCGGGGAAAACCGCCGGGGGATCCTCCCCAATCTGTTCCGATTGATCGTGCAAACCACTGATAAATAATAAAAATATCCTTCTGGCATACACCTTGCTCCACCCCTCCACAGAGTTCCCGTGCCCCGGAGGTGTAGCATGTCGACGCCACGCAAAGGCCCCCTTCTGTCATCACTCGTTCTGGCCCTGTTAGGCTGGGAAGCGACCAGCGAGGCGGCCGTGCAGTGCCAGCGCACCTTGGTCGCCAACGTGGTGGCACTGGACCAGCCACTGATGTTCAACCGCCTTGGCGCACAAAACGCCAACGGCATGATGTTCGCCCTGCGCGAAGATGTGGTGGACGACAAACAGGTCCCCCTCAGCAAGGGTGGCGCCGCAGTGCCGGGCAAGGTCACCCTGCGCCCCGACAAGCGCCCGCGGCCGATTGTGCTGCGGGTAGCAGCCGGTGACTGCCTCACCGTCAACCTGACCAACCTGCTGGCTTACCAGGCCAACCCCAACAAGCACGGCATCGAGGCCGAAGAGCCCGAGGGTGAGGAGGAGGGGCCGGAGGTTGAAAACCAAGGCGGTGAAGGCGTTGTAGCCGACGAACAGGTCGCCGAGCGCATGGTCGGCTTCCAGGTCAACGGCATGCAGGCGGTCAACAGTATCGCCGACATCTCCGCCTATACCGGGCGCAACGGTAATTTCTTCGCCAGCCCCGGCAGCACCCGCAGCTATACCTTGTATGCCGAGCGTGAAGGGGCATTTGCCGCCACCAGCAAGGCCGCCACGTTCGGCGGCGAAGGCACGGCAGGCAATGTTGCCAATGGCCTGTTCGGTCAGGTGGTGGTGGTACCCAAGTTGGGCCGCACCTACCGCAACACCCTCACCGAAGAAGAAATGCGCCTGGCCACGACCGGCCGCACTGCCACCGGCCAGCCAGTGATCGACTATGAAGCCCGCTACCCCCAGGCAGAGCCTTGGATCACCGAGGGCAAGGCTGGCAAACCGATCATTGCCATGGTTAATGGCAACGAGATCATCAACAGCGAAACCGATGCCATCGTCATGGGCCCCAACCCTGACGGCAGCTTCCCCAAGTCGACCTACCCACTGGAAAGCATCGGCAAGCGCAACCCGGCGTTGCCCAACCGGCTGGAGGCGTTCCGTGATTTCGCCTCGCAGTTCGCCGACGAGGTCGCCGGTACCCAGGCGTTCCCCGGCTACTGGGCTGACCCGGTGATGGGCCATGTGCTGGAGCCGACACGCGATTCATTCATGATCAACTACGGTTCCGGTGGCATGGGTGCCGAAGTGGTTGCCAACCGCCTGGGGGTAGGCCCGATGCACGACTGCCTGTCGTGCGCTTACGAAGAGTTCTTCCTGAGCGCTCACACCGTCGGTGACATCGGCACCCTGGTGGATGTGCCGGCCAACGTCGGCCTGGAGCACATCCGCCCGGGTGAAGTCCCCCCGGCCAGCGCTGTCGGGGTCAAGGCCAGCATGGCCCTTTATCCCTCAGAGCCGGCCAACGTGCACCATAGCTATATCGGTGACTTCACCAAGTTCCGCAACACCCACAACGGCCACGAACAGCACATCTTCCACTTGCATGGCCACCAGTGGCTATTCAACCCCAATGACGACAATTCCGACTATATCGATGCCCAGGGTATCGGCGCTGGCGTCGGCTACACCTACGAAATCGCCAATGGCGGATCGGGGAACCGCAACCGGGTGGCCGGTGATGCCATCTACCATTGCCACTTCTACCCGCACTTCGCCCAAGGCATGTGGGCCATGTGGCGCGTACACGACGTGTTCGAAGAAGGCACCCGCCTTGAGGTGAGCGGGCAGGGCGAGAACGGCTTCCACAGCACGCCGTTCGCCCTGCGCAGCGGCAAGCCGGCCGTGGGGGCCCGTGCGCTGCCAGACGGCGAGATCATCGCCGGCACGCCGATTCCGGCCATCGTACCGTTGCCCGGCAAGGCCATGGCGCCGATGCCCGGCAAGGTCGTAGTCGTGCCGAAGCTCTCTGAAGCGCTGGTTGCCGCCACCGAGGATGACGACACCGAAGAAGAGGGCGATGACGACCACGCCAGCCAGGGGGCTGTACGCAAGGCCGTGGGCTCGCTGGCGCTGGTCGACCGCACCGAGGCCAACCGCAACGCCGACGGCACCCTGAAAAACCCAGGCTACCCGTTCTGGATCGGCGGCATTGAAAGCAGCGTCGGCAACCGCCCGCCGACCCCGCCGCTGGACATGCTCGACCCAGCCCTGGCCCGGCAGTTGAAAGACAGCGGCAAAGCCCTGTGGGCCAACCTGGATGCGAACCAGGTCGATGGCTGGAACGGCGGCCTTGGCCGCCATGCACTGGACGGTGTATCCGCCGGTGGCGAAGCGCAAACCACCACCACCAAGCTGGACTTCACCAAGGTCGTGCACAAGGCCAAAGCCATCTATCTGCCAGAAGAGGGCACCGATGTCGAACAGGCGGCCATGCAATTCCACGCCATGGCCGAGCACCCCAGCTATGCCCTGATCCCTGGTAGCCAGCCGGTGCCCAAGGCGTTTCGCACCAATGGCGCCTTGCCGACTGCCGGCGCGCCGTTCTACGAACCGTGCATGGATGACCGCGGCAAGCGCCTCACTCAATCCTCCGGTGCGGGTGAGTTCGTTAGCGGCGAGAGCCTGACCGGCGTCAACTTCCGTGGCGCTTCCGCCTTTACCGCCGACCGTCCACGTATCTACAAAGGTGCCAACATCCAGTTCGATGCGGTGTACAACAAGGTCGGCTACCACTTCCCGCAGGCTCGCATCATCGCCCTGTGGGAAGACGCCTGGCCAGTGATCACCAAGCAGCGCCCGCCAGAGCCACTGGTGATGCGCATGAACACCTTCGACTGCACCATGTACCAGCACACCAACCTGATCCCGAACATCTACGAGATGGACGACTACCAGGTGCGCACCCCGACCGATGTGATCGGCCAGCACATCCACTTGCCGAAGTGGGACCTGACCGCTGCCGACGGCTCGGCCAATGGCTGGAACTATGAAGACGGCATTCTTTCGCCCGGCAGCGTGGTCGAGCGGGTGCAGGCTATTCGTGCATACAACGGCTGCACCGAGGGCGATAGCCGCGACGATACCGCTGCCTGTCCGAAAGCCAGACAGCATCCGTACTTCGGCCGCTTCGGCCGGGCTGACTGGCTGGGCGCACGCACGGCCATGCAGCGCTGGTTCGCAGACCCGCTGGTGAACGTGCATAACATCGACCGTGGCCTGGGCACCATCTTCACCCACGACCACCTTGGCCCATCGACCCACCAGCAACTGGGCCTGTATGCCACCGTGCTGGCCGAACCGGCCGGGTCCACCTGGTATCACGCCGAAACCGGCGAGCAGCTGTACAACCCGGCCACCCGCCAGGACGGAGGCCCGACGTCATGGCAGGCGGTAATCCAGACTGGCGACCACGATGGCGATGGCAAGAACGACAGCTACCGAGAGTTCTTCCTGGAATACAGCGACTTCCAGCATGCCTATGAAGCCGGGGTTTACGTAGGCGCAGGGCCGGACGGCGTGCCCAATGCCCAGTCGTACCCGGCCACCGCCGACAGCTTCCGCTACGCAATCAACCCGCCAGTGCGCGGCAAGGCATCGAACCTGCTGGAGGCCATTATCGAGGAACGTGGCGGTATCAACCCTGGCTGCCCAAGCCGGCCATGTCCGCAGGCGATCTCGGTGGATGACCCAGGCATGTTCGTCGTCAACTATCGCAACGAGCCGCTGGCCCTGCGCGTGTTCGACCCGAACAAGGTTGGCCCGGACGGCAAGCGTGGCATGCAGGCCGACGGCCTGGCCGGCGACCTCAGCTATGCCATGCAAACCCGCACCGACCGCGCCATCCCGGCGATGAACCTGTCACCCTCGGCGATAACTTCGGCCGTGGGTCCTACCGGCGGCACCACGCTGTTCCCGCCGCACATCAACAAGGCTGGCGCCGAGCCGGGCGACCCTTTCACCCCGCTGCTGCGCACCTACTCCGGTGACAACGTGCGCCTGCGGATGCACGCCGGTGGCCATGAGGAGGAGCACAACGTCACCCTGCATGGCGTGAAGTGGCTGCAGAACGGCACAGGTTTCGGTAATAGCTCAAACTCGGGCTGGAAGTCGTCGCAGATGATTGGTATATCCGAGCAGATGGGCTTTATGGCACCGGTGTCGATGATCTCCAGTTCCGCCGCCACCAACGGCGACTATCTGTACTCGCTGGACGCCGCCCTGGAAGGCTACTGGAACGGTATCTGGGGCATCATGCGCAACTACACCGCGCAGCGTCCCGACCTGTTCCCGCTGCCCAACAACCCGCAACCGGTGGCCATGCGCAACACCGTGAACTTTGACGGCATCTGCCCGAAAACCACGGCCAACCCCAACGGCATCGGCACTCGCACCACGGTCAAGCGCAACTACGAGATCGTTGCGGCGCTGGCCAATGACATTCTCGAAAACCGTAATGGCGTCAGCATCAATGACGTGGAGGGTATCGGCCAACATGTCGGTGGCGCGCTCAAGGCCAACGGCGGCACCTTGGTGTTCAATAGCCGTAGAACCGCCATCCCGCTGGTGAGTGGTATAGACCCCGAAGATGGGGAGCCCTTCACCATCGGTGGTCACAGTGCACCGCTGCATGACCCGACCGCGATCCTGTACGTGCGCAAGGCTGACCTCGACGCCACCACCGGCAAGCTCAAGGCGGGTGTGCCGGTAGAGCCTCTGGTGCTGCGCGCCAACGCCGGCGACTGCATCAGCATCACCCTGGAGAACCGCCTGCCGCTGGTGATGCCAGACCTGCCGAGCACGGCAGTGATGCACAACGTGGTCAAGCGTGACCGCTTCGACAGCGAAGGTGCCACAGCCTTTGCCAACAACCTGATGCGGCCGTCGAGCCACGTGGGCCTGCATGCGCAGTTGCTGGCTTACGACATCACCAAGTCCGACGGCGCCAACATAGGCCTGAACCCGGTGCAGACCGTACCGCCACGTGCTGGCACCAGTGGCGCCTACCCGACCAAGGTGTACCAGTACTACGCCGGCCACCTGGAGCGTGAAGGCAAACCCGTGTCGCAGCTAGGCCGCACAGTGGACAACATCAACACGACTGCCATCGAGTTCGGCGGCCTCAACCTGACCCCGTCAGACTTCATCAAACAGCCGCAGAAAGGCCTGGTGGGTGCCATGAGCATTCTGCCGCAAACCGCCACCTGGACCGAGGACGCCGCTTCACGTGCCCAGGCCACGGTGAAGGTCAGCGGCCAGCCGGACTACCGCGACTTCGTCACCGTGTGGCAGCGCGCACTGAACATGCGCTGGGCCGATGGTCGTCCGGTAGAAGGCATCAATACCGAAGGCAACGGTGCTGCCGGTGACCCGCAAGACAACGGCAACATGGCGGTCAACTACAAGACCGAACCCTTGTGGCTGCGCTTCGGCATGGCGCCCGATTCGCCGTTCGGCCGTGCCAATGGCCTGGGTTTTGGTGATGTACCCAACGCCCATATGGCCTACGCCAACGCCCTGGTGGGTGGCGACCCGCAGACCCCGGTGCTGTACGCCAAGCCTGGGCAACCGGTGCGCAACCATATCGTGATGCCCAGTGGCGGCAGCCGCGGCATGGTCTACCAGCTGGACGGGCACCTGTGGCCATTGCACAACTACCAGGCCGAGAAAAGTGACCTGGACGGCTACCCGATGAGCCTGCCAGGCATTGGTTCGGTGCGTTTCGGCTACAACCCGATGGCCATGTACATCGGCGCCCAGGAGAGCGTACTGCCGGCGGCGCACTTCAGCTTCATGCTGCCCAGTGCCGGCGGTGCCAACGCGGTGGCGGGTGACTACCTGTTCCGCGACTACGCCGCCTACGGCAACCTGTCCGGGTTGTGGGGGATTTTGCGGGTGACCAACGAAGCGCCGCCGGCAACGGCCCCGGCGCAGTGACAGAAGGGGAGCGCGAGCATGAACAAAAAGACTCGCCCTGCTTACTTGGGGGTATTGCTGGGAGTGGCGCTGATCGGCCTGGGCGTGGCGTATGAAAAGCTCTGGTGCGATCCGCGCGAGCTGTTGCAGGAACCTGCCGACCCGCAGGCCCTGCACCGGCTCAGCCGGGACGGCGTGACCGTGGAGTTCGAGGCCCGGCCGCTGGCCGGGGGCGAGTTGAAGGAAGGCGCCTTCGCCAACATCCGCTTCAAGGTCAGCGACCAGACCAGCGGCCAGCCGCTGTCGGGCATGGCGCCGGGGGCGTGGATCGACCCGGCGCAGTCGGCCCCGACAGGCGACCGCAGCCAAAGCTGCAAGGCGCGGGTCGCGCTGTTTCTCAAGAGCAGCATCGGCGCCCGACCGCTGCTCGACCTGAACAGCTATTTCCTGTTGATGCTGAACAACGACGCCAGCCTGACGGTGATCGATCCGACCGTTTCGGTGGGCGGCGTGACCAGCACCATGGCCCGCATCGACCTGCCCGGGCGGCCAATGGACTGGGTGGCCACTGCCGACGACAAGCAAGTGTTCGTGTCGATCCCCGAGCGCGGCAAGGTGGCGGTCATCGATACCGAAACCTTCACCCGCGTGGCCGACCTGGACGCCGGCGAGCAGCCGCTGCGCGTGGCCTTGCAACCCGATCAGCACCGGCTGTGGGTCGGCAACAACAGCAGTGACCCGGCCAAAGGTGGGGTGACGGTCATCGACGTGCCGGGGCGCACGCCTCTTAAAAGCTTCAACACCGGCACCGGGCATCACGAAATTGCCTTCAGCGCCGACTCGCGCTTTGCCTACGTCAGCAACCGCGACAGCGGTACCCTCAGCGTCATCGATATCCCGCAAATGCGCCTTGCCAAAACCATCAAGGTTGGCCCGCACCCGCTGTCGGTCAGCTACTCGGCGCTGTCCCAGGCCGTTTACGTGGTCGATGGCGAGGAAGGCAGCGTGCGGGTGTTCGATGCGCGCAGCCACCAGCTGCGCCACACGGTCAAGGCCGAGCAGGGCCTCGGGCCGATGCGTTTCAGCAGCGATGGCCGCTACGGCGTGGTGCTCAACACCCTTGAGAACCAGGCCCTGGTGATCGATGCCAGTACCGACAAGCTGATCCACCAGATTCCGGTGGCGGCCGAACCCTACCAACTGACCTTCACCAAGGCCTATGCCTATGTGCGCGGCCTGGCGTCCCCGAAAGTGACCATGATCAACCTGTCCAGCCTGGGCGAAGGGCGCTCGCCGATCGTTCAGGGCTTCGAGGCCGGCCCTGCAGCGCCGCGCCAGGCGGGTGACCTGCCATTGGCCCAGGGGTTGTCGGTGTCACGTGATGACAACTCGGTGTTCGTGGTCAACCCGGTGGACAACACCACCTACTTTTACGCCGAGGGCATGAATGCGCCGATGTCCGGTTACAACAACCGTGGTCATCAGGCCCGCGCCGCCATCGTCATCGACCGCAGCCTGCGCGAGGTGGCACCCGGGGTGTACGGCTCAACGGTAAAACTGCCCGCTGCCGGCAAATTTGACGTGGCTTTTCTGCTCAACCAGCCGCAGATCATCCACTGCTTCAGCGCCGATGTCGCCGAAGCGCCCAATGCCGGCAAGCGCAAGGGCGCGCACGCAGAGTTCATCGGCCTGGACCAACCGCTGCCGCAGCACAGCGCCATTACCGCTCGGGTACGCATCGTCGGTGATGACGGCCAACCGCGGCTGGGCCTCACTGACCTGAGCCTGCGCTACTTCCTGGCGCCGTCGTCCATGCCACGCAACCTGCCGTTGCTGGAGGTGGGGCAGGGTGTCTATCAGGCGGCCCTGACACTGCCCGAAGCCGGCGCCTGGTACCTGCATGTGCAGTCGCCATCGTTGGGACGCAAGTTTGCCGAAGAGAATTACACCAGCCTGCGCGTCCTGCCGGCCGCAGCGACCAACGCTTCCCGGACTGACATGAGGAGTGTGCGATGAACGCCAAGCATTCTTTCCAACTGCTGGCCCTGAGCCTGGCCCTTGCCAGCAACCTGGCCATGGCCCACGCCGGGCACGATCACAAAGGCCACGCCGAGCCGCCACCGGCGGCTCGCCAGGAAAAGACCAGTGTGCGCTTTGCCGACGTTTCCCTGCTGAACCAGGATGGCATGCCGGTACGCCTGGAGCAGGACCTGGTCAGTGACCACCTGGTGGTCATGGGCTTTATCTATACCAGCTGCACCACAGTGTGCCCGGTGGTGTCGTCGATCATGGGCAAGGTCCAGCAACAGCTGGGTGGCCGGGTAGGTGAGGAGATCAGCATGGTCTCGATCAGCGTCGACCCGCAGCGTGACGATGCCAAGCGCCTGCAGGATTACGCCAAGGCTTTCCAGAAGGGGCCGGGCTGGAGCTGGCTGACCGGCACCCCCTACGCCATCACCGAAACCCTCAAGGGCCTGGGCAGCTTCAGCGCCGACCTCAGCCAGCACCCGCCGCTGATCCTGGTGGGTGACGGGCGAAGCGGGCACTGGACGCGCTACTACGGCTTCACCGACCCAACGGTACTGATCGAAGAAATAAACCGTCTCAGCGCCCGTCGGGCGCACGCCAAAAGCACGGCCATTGCCGACCACCATGAGGTGCAACCATGAGCTCTGTAACCTCCCGCGGCGGCATGCGCGGTTTCGACTGGCTGGTGCTGGGCGGCTGCCTGTGGATTCTCGCTTCGGTGGCGTTCGCCCACGAAGGCCACGTGGAGCAGGCCCCCGAGCCGCAACCAGCCCCCCAGGCGATGACCAGTGGCGGCGGCACCCGCGATGCCCAGACCTGGTTCACCGATACCGTACTGAAGGACCAGAACGGCCGCGAGCTGCGTTTCTACAGTGATGTGCTCAAAGACAAGGTGGTGATGCTCAACGTGATCTTCACCCACTGCACCGACGCCTGCCCGTTGATCACCCGCAAGCTGCGCGAAGTGCGCCAGGCCATGGGGCCGCAACTGGCCAGCCAGGTGACCTTCGTGTCGATCAGCAGCGACCCGCTCAACGATACCCCGCAAGCACTCAAGGCGTTTGCCGAGAAACAGGGGGTGGATGGGCCGAACTGGTTGTTCCTGACCGGCGACAAAGCCAATGTCGACCTGGTGCTCGGCCGCATCGGCCAGTTCCTGCCCAGCCCAGAGCAGCATTCCACGCAGCTGATTGCCGGTGATGTGGCGGGCAAACGCTGGAGCAAGATCCGCCCGGATGCACCACCGGCAGCGATTGCCCAGCGCATGC